>NZ_JCAQIA010000018.1:0-73397 GCF_059621085.1 Halochromatium sp. NSM3
GCCAGCGCCAGCGCCAGCGCCAGCGCCAGCGCCAGCGCCAGCGCCAGCGCCAGCGCCAGCGGCTACCGTATCAGCATCCAGCAGCGCACTGAGCGTATCGGCATCCAGGTTCCCCGGCAGGCGACGCGGGCTCTTTGGCGCACGCAACCCGCGCGCCGGATTGTTGACCACCAGACGCTCGCGCAACAGGAAATCGAAGAAGCCGCGCAATGCCGACAGCTCGCGGGCCAAGGTGCGGCCGCCAATGCCGCCGCGATGGCGGGCCGCGATGTAGCGACGAATCGCCTCATCCCGTAGTTCGGCCCAGTCATCAATGCCCTGCTCGAGCCGCCAACGGCGGATGCGCTCGAGATCGCGCCGATAGTTGCTCAGGGTATGCGGTGAGGCCCGTCGCTCGCTGGCGAGATGCTCCAGAAAACGCACTAGCAAGGGATCTGGCGCCGGCTCGTCGCTCATCGCCGTCATGGACTCAGCCCGCTCGCCCGCGATGGGCCAGGTCCGCCAACTTGGCGCCAGCGATGGCGCCGAGACGCTCGAGCAACTCAGTGCCCATATCTGGGGTGAACCGCTTCGGATCGGCGCTGCCAATCGCCAGCACCCCGGTGTGCTCATGCGCATGCAACGGCACCAGCGCGGCGGAATGGATCGCGACCGAGAGCGAGCCGAAGAACGTCTCGGCCTGCTCCGGCGCGAAGGGACCGCAGAGACAACGGTCACGGTCGACGAAATCGACGAAATCGCGCACCAGTGGATCCCCTGCCCGCTCCTCGCGTTGCTCGGCCTCGAGCGGGAACAACTTGACCGCGACCGCATCCGCCTTGAAATGCTCGCGCAGCGCCTGCTCGAGCACCTGCAAGGCATGTTGCAGATCAGGCGCCACGATCAGGCGCAGGGTCAACTCATGCAGGCGCTCGAGCAGGGCCTCGTAGTCATGCGCGCGCGCGACCAGATGATGCAGCCGGCCACGCTCGTTGGCCAACTGCTCGCGCAGTACCGCCACCTGCCGTTCGATCAGCGAGATCGCACTACCGCTGCCATGCGGCACATTGAGCTTGGCCAACACCGCCGGATGCCGCAGCAGAAAGTCAGGATGATGCACCAACCAGGCCGCGACGCGCTCGTCGTTGACCACCTGGTCCAACTCATCGGTGAGACGATTCATCGGTCGAGTTCTCCATCGAAAACACGCGTGGCCGGCCCGGTCATCGTCACCGGATAGCCTTCGCCGGGCCATTCGATCAGCAGGGTTCCGCCCGGCAGGCTGACCTCGACACGCTCCTCGAGTTCACCCCAGAGGCGGCCGATGACCATCGCCGCGCAGGCGCCGGTACCACAGGCCAGGGTCTCGCCAACACCACGCTCCCAAACCCGCAGCCGGATCGCTGCGGCATGCTGGCGCTGCATGAAACCGACATTGGCCCCGCGCGGGAACAGCGGATCGCGCTCGATGCGCGGGCCGAGTTCGGCGACCGGCGCCTGCTCCAGATCATCGCTGACCGACAACACCGCATGCGGATTGCCCATCGACACGGCCCCGATGCGCAGTGCTCGACAACCGGCACCGAGATCGTAAGCCGGCGCGCGCGAGCGCGCCAGGAGTGGGATGTCGGCAGGCGCGAAGCGCGGCACGCCCATATCGACGCTGACCTGACCGTCGGCGTGCAGTTGCAGGCTGATCGCTCCCGCCGCCGTGCCGACGCGGATCAGATCCGCCTCGGCGAGCCCTTCATCGCGCACATAGCGTGCGAAGCAACGCGCGCCATTGCCGCATTGCTCGACCTCGGTGCCATCGGCATTGAAGATGCGATAGTGAAAGGCGGTCTCGGGCAAGCGCGGCGGCTCGACCAGCAGCACCTGATCGCAGCCGATGCCGACATGGCGATCGGCGAGCTGGCGAACCTGCTCGGCGTCAAGCTCAATGCATTGGCGGATGGCGTCGATGACGACGAAATCATTGCCCAACCCCTGCATCTTGGTGAAGCGCATCCGCATCAGGGCCGCCAACACGCTGGCGCGTGCGCAAGGAACGACGCCCTAGGCGCGGTCACCTCGGGACAGCGCATCATGGCAAGGTCTCCTCGCCGGCGAACAACTCGCTCAAGGTCTCGCGGCGGCGCACCAGATGGGCCTGATCGCCATCGACCATCACCTCGGCGGCGCGCGGACGGCTGTTGTAGTTGGAACTCATCGAGAAGCCATAGGCACCGCTGCCGCGAATGGCCAACAGATCCCCTTCGGCTAACGCCAGCCGGCGCCCACGGCCGAGGAAGTCGCCGGTCTCGCACACCGGACCGACGATCTCGTACAGCTCACACGCGGGCGCGTTGAGCGCGTTCGGGTCAGGGTCTGGATCTGGACGCCGCACCGGCACGATTTCCTGCTCGGCGCCGTAGAGGGCCGGGCGCAATAGATCGTTCATCGCCGCATCGACGATGGCAAAGCGATGCGTCGGCGTCGGCTTCAGATATTCGACGCGCGTCAACAGTACGCCGGCATTGCCGGCGATCGCCCGCCCCGGCTCTAGGATCACCTCGAACGCGCGCTCGCCGAGCCGCTCCGAGAGCGCCGCAGCATAGGCAGCCGGCAACGGCGGATCTTCGTCGGTATAGCGGATGCCGAGCCCACCGCCTAGGTCCAGGTGCTCGATCGCGATACCCTGCGCGGCGAGCCGATCCGCAAGCAGGAGCACCCGCTCCAGCGCATTGATGAAAGGCCCCAGGCTGGTCAGCTGGGAGCCGATGTGACAATCGATGCCAACCACGCGCAACCCTGGCTGCTCGGCCGCGTGCCGATACACGGCCTCCGCCGCTTCGATGTCGATGCCAAACTTGTTCTCCTTGAGTCCGGTGGAGATGTAGGGGTGCGATTGGGCGTCGACATCCGGGTTGACCCGCAGCGAGACCGGCGCCACGACACCGCGCTCAACGGCGATCGCGTTGATGCGTGCCAGCTCGGATTCGGACTCGACATTGAAACAGCGGATGCCAACCTCGAGCGCGCGCTGGATCTCGTCGGCGCGCTTGCCGACCCCGGAGAAGATGACCTTGCTCGGGTCGCCCTTGGCCGCCAACACCCGCTCCAGCTCGCCGACCGAGACGATGTCGAAACCAGCCCCCAGGCGCGCGAGCAGATTCAGGACCGCCAGATTGGAGTTCGCCTTGACTGCGAAACAGATCAGGTGCGGGCGGGTGCCCAAGGCGTCATCGAACGCCCGCCAATGCCGGGACAGGGTCGCGCGCGAGTAGACGTAGCAAGGGGTGCCAAACCGCTCGGCGATGGCCTGCAATGGAACCTGCTCGGCATGGAGCAGGTTCCCCTGATAGTGGAAATGGTCCATGTCGGGGTGAAGGTTAAAAGGTATCGGGCCCGGACGGAGCCACGGGCACGTCATCGCGCACCTCGGGCCCAGCATCCGGAGCCGGCATCGACGCCGCCGGGTTCGCCGCTGGTCTCGCCGCTTCGGATTCAACATCCGGTAGGTACAGCGGGCCCTTTTGACCACAGGCGGTCATCATCTGCCCAAGCGCAAGGATGGCGATGACGAGGTACAGCAGAGAGCGAGCCCAGCAATGCATGGTTCAATCGTGTCGGATCGCGTGTTGTCGAGCAAGCAGCCGGGATCGTCCCGGCTGCTCAGCCCGGGCGACTTACTTGCCGATCACGCCCTTAACGAAGCCAACCACCTTGTCTTGTGCCTCTTTGGCCCAAGGCGGCTGCGGCCAGTTCCAACCAATGATGATGCCGACGACGACACAAAAAATGACAACGAGTAACATCTTCAACCTCCGCCGCTCGTTGGCGGCCTCTGCAACGGTGATGGAAAGCCCCTGAAGTATGAATGACTTTGGGCGCCTAGGCCACCTCTGGCCTAGGAAGCTAGGGCAAGATCGTAATCGGTGTGCCATCAGGGACCAGCGCCCAGATCTCGTCCATCTCCTCGTTACCGACCGCGATACAGCCGTTGGTCCAGTCCTGGCGCCGATACTCCTCGGCCAAGCGCGGCGAGGACAGCCAGTTTGGGAGGCCGTGGATCATGATCATGCCCCCGGGCGAGACACCCAGCGAACGCGCGACCGTGCGATCCAAGGCATTCGGATAGGAGACATGGATGGACTTATAGAACGAACTGTTCGGATTGCGCCAGTCCAGCACATAATTTCCCTCCGGCGTACGTTCATCGCCCTCTTGCACCTTGTGGCCACGCGGCTGGTCCCCCAGCGAGATGCGATAGGTGCGATACACCCCGCCATCCTTGTGTAGCTCGAGCGTGCGCTCGGCCTTCCTGACCAGAACCCGATCGACGTAGAGGCTCAGTTCAGGCTCCGGCTCCGGCTTGGACGCGCAGCCAACGGCGAGCAGCACCCACACGCCGAACAAGCACGCAAGTCGGCCGCTGCGTGCCCGACAGACCCCTTTCCCTTCCCGGCGAGCCTCGGCAGCGAGCAGGACGGCTCGGCGCTGGGCGCGGGTTCCGCCGTCGCCATCGATCATCGACAATCGCATCGTTGTGAAAGCGTTAAGCGAGAAACATCAGGTGAATTCTACTCAAGGCGCACACCTGGAGATAGCCCATCGAGTGAATTTCGCTCGCTGACCCCAGACAGTCGCCTCAAGCCCGCGATTCGACAGCCCAGCCGAGCGCCTGTGCTAGCATCCGCGATGCCTTCACACCTGATCGAGCACTGTCTGAGCCTTCCTTCCGATGCGAATCCTGCTGCGAATCCTGTTGAGCCTATTGCTGCTGGTGGTTCTGCTCGGACTGCTTGCGGCTGTGCTCGGACCCTTTCTGGTGAGCCCCAACCCCGCGCCTGGCGTCGCTGACGCCAGCACCGTCGCGACACCCGAGAGTCGATTCGTTCAGCTGCCCACGGGCAAGGGCGACACCCAAGCATTCCATGTCCTCGCCCATCCAGGCCCTGAACGCCTAGAGCAACAGCGCCAAGCACAACAGCCCCCAGGCAATGCCTCCACTTCGCCCGAGGCCGCATTCGTGCTGTTGCATGGTTTCACCTTTAACCTCTTTACCTGGAACCGGCTGCTCGAGACCTTCGCGCAGTACGGGGCGGTCGTCGCCTACGACCAACTGCCCTACGGCCTGAGTGCGAAGCCGGTGCCCAATGCCGAGCGTGGCGATCCCGACCTCTACAGCAAAGCGGCGGCGCTAGAGCAGTTATTCGCCCTGCTGGACACCCTAGAACTGGAGCGCGTCATTTTGGTCGGTAACTCCTCTGGCGGCACCCTGGCGCTGGAGGCCGCGCTCGCGCAACCCGAGCGCGTCGCCGGCCTGATTTTGATCGCGCCCTGGGTGCACTCCCAGCGCCCGATCCTGCCGGACTGGCTGGTCGGGCTGCCGCAGATGCAGCGCCTCTCCCTGGGCCTGGCGCGCCACCTTGGGGGTCAGAGTCCGCTGCTCGATTACTCCTACGCCGACCCCACAAAGATTGACGAAGAACGACGCGCATTGACCAGCGCGCATCGGCTACTGGCCGGCTGGGATCTGGCCTGGGGCGCGTTGCTGCAACGCTCGCTAACCGACCCTGTCACTATCGCCGAGCGGCTCGACGCGATCGCACAGCCGGCGTTGGTGCTCACTGGCGATGCGGATCAGGTGGTTCCAGTCAGCGATACCGTTGCCACCGCCGAGGCCCTCGCGAACGCCACATTCGTCACCTTGTCCGATTGCGGCCATCTTCCGCAAGAGGAATGTCCGGCTCAGGTCGAGGCCGCAGTCAGCGCCTGGCTCGAAGCGCGCGAACTGGCCCCGACACCCACACCCTGAGCCGCGCTGCAGCAGGTCGAGGCAGCCATCCACACGAGGAGCGGGCGATATGACCGACACGACCGAGCAGACCCTACGGACGAGCCCGACTGCGAACCGCAATGACGATGCGAACCGCGCCGCGAGCAACGCCCCTGTTCCCCGCTGCCTAGTGTTCGGCGCCAGCGGCTACATCGGCAGTCATCTGGTGCCACGACTGCTGCAGGAAGGCATCGCGGTGCGCACGAGCAGCCGCAACGCCGCCACGCTCGCGGCGCGCGACTGGGACGGCGCCGAGATCGTCGCCGCCGACGCGCTCGACCCGGCGAGCCTGGACCAGGCGCTGGCCGGCATCGACATCGCCTACTACCTGGTGCACTCGATGGCTGCGGGTAAGGACTTCGGCCGGCTCGATCTGGAAGCCGCGGCCAACTTCGCCGCTGCCGCCGAGCGCGCCGGGGTCAAGCGCATCGTCTATCTCGGCGGCTTGGTGCCAGACGGCGCCGACAGCGAGCACATCGTCTCGCGCCGCGATACCGGCGATGTGCTGCGCCGCAGATCGGTACCAGTCACCGAGCTGCGCGCCGGCATCATCGTCGGCGCCGGCTCGGCGGCGTTCGAGGTCATGCGCGACCTGGTCTATCACCTGCCGGTGATGATCACGCCGCGCTGGGTGCAGTCCCAATCGCCGCCGCTGGCGCTCGATAACCTGTTGATGTACCTAGTGCGGCTGCCGCAGATCGACGCCGCCGAGGGGCGCATCTTCGATGCCGGCGGTTCCGAGACGCTGACCTATCGGCAGATGATGTGCATCCTCGCCGAGGTCGGTGGTCGGCGCCCACCGTTGATCATCCCGGTGCCGGTCCTGACCCCAAAGCTCTCCGCCTACTGGCTGCGCTTTGTCACCGCCGTCCCCACCAACATCGCCCGCGCCCTGATCGAGGGGCTCAAGCACGATTTTTCCGCCGACGATGCCGAACTCAAACGCCTGGTTCCGCAACAGTTGCTCGGCTTCCGCGAGGCGGTCGAGGCGGTATTCGCGGCCGAGCGCGAGAGCGCGCCGATCGTCGCCCGCTGGATTGAAGGAGCCTTCGCTGTGCGCCAAAAACGCATCGACTATGCCTACTACGCCAAGCGCGCCGGCGGCAGCGCCGAAACCAGCGCACCACCGCACGCGGTCTGGGATCTGGTCTCCGGCATCGGCGGCGATGAGGGCTGGTACTACATGAATGGCCTCTGGCAGCTGCGCGACCTACTAGATTGGCTTGCCGGCGGCCCCGGCGGAAAGCATGGCCGTCGCCACCCGAACGATCTGCGCGTCGGCGATCGCATCGGCTCTTGGAGCGTGCTCGGCATCGAGCCCGAGCGCCGCCTGAGCCTGGCCTTCGGCATGCGCGCACCAGGCGCCGGCATGCTGGAATTTGACTTAGAGCCGCGCGCCGATGGCGGGACCAAGCTCAGCATCACCGCTTACTGGCATCCGGCGGGCGTCTGGGGGCTCGCCTACTGGTTCAGCTTCCAGCCGATGCATCGGTTCATCTTCAGCGGCACGGCCAAGGCGATCTGCCAGCGTGCCGAAGCTCGCTCGGGCTGACGGGAGGCCGCCGGATGGCCGCACCAAAGCCCCCAACCAACCCACGGCATTACAACAATCCACCACTACAACAACCCCAAAGGAGTTCAACATGCACGTCAGCGACTACATGACCGCAACCCCAGTGACCATCAAGACCGGGGCCGACTATCAGGACGCTTTCCAGATCATGGAGGAGCGCGATCTGCACCACCTGCCAGTGGTCGACGCCGAGGGCGCCGTCATCGGTATCCTGGCGCGCCGCGACCTGCAACTGGCCGCGCGCTGCTTCAAGGAAGCGCCAGCCGAAGTCGGCGAGGTGATGCACAGCCCGGTGACGACCATCGCCCCCGATGCCGATCTTGCCGCTGCGGTCGAACGCATGCGCAGTGACAGGATCGGCTGTCTGCCCGTTTCCACCGATGGGGGTCACAATATCGTCGGCATCATCACCGAGACCGATCTACTCAGAGCGCTGGCCTCGTTCCTTGCCGAGCGTTGAAGCTCAGCGAGCCAGTCCGCCGAGAGGTGCCTAGCGCCAACCTCGAACGCGGCTGGCGACGCCCACCAACAGGTGCTTGAAGATTGAGTGAGTCCGCCGCAACTCGACCATAACCTTAGTGTTTGTCGGAGATACGCAGATGAGAATGGACAAGCTGACAAGCAAGTTCCAAATGGCCCTGGCCGATGCGCAAAGCCTGGCGGTCGGGCGTGACAATCAATTCATCGAGCCGGTGCATCTGATGGTCGCCCTGCTCGATCAAGACGGCGGTACCGTGCGCCATCTGCTGGCGCAGGCCGATGTCAGCGTCAATCGGCTGCGCTCGGCGCTCGGCGAGGCGCTTGAGCGCCTGCCGCAGGTCTCGGGGAGTGGCGGCGACGTGACCGTCTCGAATGCCTTGGGAAAGCTGCTCAACCTGACCGATAAGCTGGCCCAATCGCGCAATGATCAGTACATCAGCTCCGAGCTGTTCGTGCTGGCCGCGCTCGAGGACAAGGGCGAACTCGGCAAGCTGCTGCGCGAGGCCGGTGCCAGCAAGGGCGCGCTGGAGAAGGCGATCGAGAGCCTGCGCGGCGGCGAGGCGGTCAATGACCCGAACGCCGAGGAGCAGCGCCAGGCACTCGAGAAATACACCATTGATATGACCGAGCGCGCCGAGCAAGGCAAGCTCGATCCAGTGATCGGCCGCGATGACGAGATCCGCCGCACCATCCAGGTGCTCGCGCGCCGCACCAAGAACAACCCGGTGCTGATCGGCGAGCCTGGCGTCGGCAAGACCGCCATCGTCGAAGGGCTGGCACAGCGCATGGTCAACGGCGAGGTCCCGGAAGGGCTCAAGACCAAACGCTTGCTTGCGTTGGATATGGCCGGGCTGATCGCCGGCGCCAAGTTCCGCGGCGAGTTCGAGGAGCGCCTGAAAGCGGTGCTCAACGACATCGCCAAGCAGGAGGGCAACGTGGTGCTGTTCATCGATGAACTGCACACCATGGTCGGTGCCGGCAAGGCCGAGGGCGCGATGGACGCCGGCAACATGCTCAAGCCAGCGCTCGCGCGTGGCGAGCTGCACTGCATCGGCGCCACTACGCTTGACGAATACCGCAAGTACGTCGAAAAGGATGCCGCGCTGGAGCGACGCTTCCAGAAGGTCTTGGTCAACGAGCCGAATGTTGAGGATACGGTCGCCATCCTACGCGGACTCAAGGAACGCTACGAGGTCCATCACGCGGTCGAGATCACCGATCCGGCAATCGTCGCCGCGGCCACCCTTTCGCACCGCTACATCGCCGATCGCCAGCTCCCGGACAAGGCGATCGACCTGATTGACGAGGCCGCCTCGCAGATTCGCATGGAGATCGACTCAATGCCGGAGGAGATGGACAAGCTCGACCGGCGGCTAATCCAGCTCAAGATCGAGCGCGAGGCGTTGAAGAAGGAGTCCGACGAGGCCTCGAAGAAGCGCCTGCGCGACCTCGAAGAGCAGATCCAGGTGCTGGGGCGAGAGTTCTCCGACCTCGACGAGATCTGGAAGTCGGAGAAGGCTGCGGTGCAGGGCACCGCACACATCAAGGAGGAGCTGGATCGCGCCCGCGTCGAGATGGAGACCGCGCGCCGCGCCGGCGACCTCACCCGCATGTCGGAGCTGCAATACGGGCGCATCCCCGAGCTTGAGAAGCGACTTGCCTCGGCCGCCGAGGCCGATAGCAGCGCCGCGAACCAACTCCTGCGCAACAAGGTCGGCGCCGAAGAGGTCGCGCAGATCGTCTCCAAGTGGACTGGCATCCCGGTCAGCAAGATGCTCGAAGGCGAGCGCGACAAGCTGCTGAAGATGGAGGGCGAGATCGAGCAACGCGTGATCGGCCAGCAGGAGGCGGTGCACGCGGTCAGCGACGCGATCCGCCGCTCGCGCGCGGGCCTGTCCGATCCGAATCGGCCGATCGGCTCCTTCCTGTTCTTAGGCCCCACCGGCGTCGGCAAGACCGAGCTGTGCAAGGCGCTCGCCGAGTTCATGTTCGATACCGAAGAGGCCATGGTGCGCATCGACATGTCCGAGTTCATGGAGAAGCACTCGGTGGCGCGGCTGATCGGCGCCCCGCCCGGCTATGTCGGCTATGAGGAAGGCGGTTATCTGACCGAGGCGATCCGCCGCCGGCCCTATGCAGTGATCCTGATGGACGAGGTCGAGAAGGCGCATCCAGATGTGTTCAACATCCTGCTGCAGGTGCTCGACGACGGCCGCCTGACCGATGGCCAGGGCCGCACGGTCGATTTCCGCAACGCGGTGATCGTGATGACCAGCAACCTTGGCTCCGACATCATCCAGCAGAAGGCTGGCGAGGCGCAGTATGCCGAGATGAAAGAGGCGGTGATGGAGGTGGTGCGCGTCGCCTTCCGGCCCGAGTTCATCAACCGACTCGATGAGATCGTCGTCTTCCATCCGTTGGATGAAGCACAGATCCGCGCCATCGCTGGCATCCAGATCGGCTACCTCAAGGAACGGCTGGCCGATCGCGAGATGGGGCTCACCATCAGTGATGCCGCGCTCGACCTGCTCGGTGAGGCCGGCTTCGATCCGGTCTACGGCGCTCGCCCGCTGCGGCGCGCGATCCGCGCCCAGCTCGAGAACCCGCTGGCGCAGCAGATACTGGCCGGCAAGTTCGCCCCCGGCGATACGATCGAGGTCGATGCCCGCGATGGGCAGTTGGTGTTCGAGTCAGTGGTCGAAGGCGAACTGGTCGAATGACGCCCAGCGCCCGCGAGGGAGCGCGAGCGCTGCTGGATCTCGGTACCTGAGCTAGCGATCAGGGCAGCAGTGCTGTTTTCAGAGCGTACAGCGCATTCCATACGCTGCTTTCCCATCGGAAGATCCGCATCAAGAACAGCGCGATAGTGATCGCAACCGTAATAATGACGCTCCAGCGGGTCACGCTGAAATAGGTCAACAGCCGCTTCTTGCGCTGATCTAGGCTCTCGCGCGTCTCATCGACCTCCGCCCTCTGCTCCTGGAACGACAGCTTCTCGTGCCAACGGCCCAGCAACGCGTTATATTCCTGCGCCGTGGCGAGCAGCGTGTGGCAGTGGCTGTTGAGCAACATCCAGTTGTACAGACCGACGATGAGTACCGCCAACGTTACGACAGCATTCAACAAAAGCGCCTCGAAGGCGCCACCGATAGTCGGCAAAGGTGTCATCTTGGTGACACCGAGATAGAAAGCAACCGGCACGCTCAGCAGCTTCGCGCCCAGATCGTGAAATGTTGCGTTAAGGCGGACCAGATAGTCGCGCTGCTTTTCTTCTAGCTCCTTGCGGACTTCCTCGAAATCGAACTCGCATACAAAAAGCTGATAGCGTTCGCGAAACTCCGTCAGAAACCCAGGCAGGTTGCGCAGGAGCCGGCGGAAACGCTGCTCCGGCTCCGTCTCGTTCGCCAGTCGGTCGCACAACACGGCCTTGAAGATGCTTTTCTTCTGTTCCTTATGCTCGCTGGAACCCAGCAATTCCTTGAGCTGTTCCAGTCCTTGGGCGGGCTTCGCGAGATCGCGAATCTCGTAGTCAATGGGCAACTTCAGCGATGCCTTATGGAGAAAGATGAGCTGCGGCCTACCGCCCCTGCTTTCCATGTGGTCTGCCTGCTGCGATAGCAGGTAAGCCAGGTCGACTGCACGCTGATAGCCAGCGACTTGGCCGGTTGCCTCGTCCTGCGGCAGCAGCACGTCTTCATCAACCAGGTAGCAGGCGGTTGGAGCGTGAGTCAGGAACAGGCCCCTCCCGATTAGGGCTTCGAGGTTTCGATAGACGACGTGGCTACCCGTCGCCCACAGGCTCACCGGCAGCTCGACACGAATCTGACCGCTCACCCCCTGCAAGACGTTGGACCACTCCTTGAGTTCGCCGTCCAGCTCGACCGCATCGTCCAACACCGCATCACGGATCAACAGGCCGAGGGCATCATAGAGCTGGGTGCTCAAGGGCGTGACGCCTGCGAGCATGCCGCTTGTCGCGTCATAGTCCAAGCCGTGCTCGCGCGAGGCACGGCAAACGACGCGTATCGCGGTCAAGTGCTGTCGGCTCAGGCTCACGGCTCGACGCTCAGTGCTGCGGGTTGTCCAACTCCGCCAACAACGCCGGCGGCAGCTCGGTAATCGTTAGATGTCTGGTGTCCGGATCAAAATGCACCGTCTGTTCCAGCAGATCGGCATCAAAACTGATGGAGATCTTGGTGGTCCTCCCCTGATAGCGCACCAGCGAGCGAAGCGCTGTCTTATCAATGGCCGCCAGGCGATTGGTTAACTCGTACTCTTCCTGAGCGATAAACAACATCAAACCGCGCTGTTCTTCGTCCGTCGGCGGGTAATAAGTGTCCAACAGCTGGGAGACTTCTTCGAGTAGGACAGGCTCGTCCCGGTCGGCACGATCTCGGAAAAACTCGCTGACGGTTTTCTTCGCCTGGGTGCTGTCTGCTTCGCTAAGCTCTCGCTCTTCGCAGAACCGCTTCGTGGCCGCCACCAGCTTTCTCGTATCCATCTTCGATGCGGTGTATTCCTGGCAGCCAATGAACTCAGAAAAATACTGGGTTACCTCTCGGGCTTGCCGGCCGATCTTGAAAACAATGTATCGCTCGCTGCCTCCACAACGCCACTCGGTGAGGTTGATGCGCGCGGCCATGTGCAGCGTCTCCAGGTTTAGCTCATCCACCTCCGTGAAGCTGAGATCGGTGCCAAGGCTGATGCCTTGGCGCATCCGCAGCAGCACGACGGACAGGAAGTCGCTGTTCTGGTGCGTGTAGTGGTTCAACAGCAGGTACCCGCCCCGCGCCTGCTGCGCAGACGGCTGGCTGAGCTGGTTCTTCAGCAGCTCTGAAGCGCCGTGGGAGAAAGCGACAAAATCCGTGAAATCGTCGCCATTGAAGTAGGACTGCAATAAGGACTCGAACCCGGTCAGCGGCAACCCCTCGTGCTCAGGACGCTCGAAGCCGCCGATGTTCACGCCCTTGAATAGGCTGGAAAGCTGCGAGCTGACCCGCTCCGCATGCTCGTTGACGGGATTCTCGCGATCGCGAAGTTGGATTGTGGCCGCTTCAGGCGGTTCTTTGGCAACCGCATGGATAATGATGTGCCGGATCGGCATCGAGTCGCCTCCTGCTGTTAGTGCTACGTGCGTTACCAATTCGTGTGGGGCGCTGTGCGCGGTATCGCAGCATGGGTTCCCAAGGCGAGCTTGCGGCACCAAGTCGGGTTTTGCAATCAGACATCTTGCTTTGCTTTCACCGAGGACGATTACAGGCGTGACTGAACCATCGCTGCGTCTCCATTAACGGCCCGGGCAAGCTCAGACATTACTCGCCACCGACTTTGGCGTCAGTGCCCACCTGACTCGACTAGCGTTTTTCCGCAACCAAACGACGGTTCCGGAATCCTGGCGTCGCATTACTGGCGCCGCTGGACCGCCTGCCGAGGCCGTTGACTAAAACGTCAACACGAACTAGCCTTGAGGCATGAACATCGCCGCCTTTCTCAGATACCGCCGCGAGCAGCTTGGCCTATCGCTACGCAGTGTTGCCGGACAATGCAAGATTGACGCGGCGCACCTCTCCCGAGTCGAGGCAGGCGCAAGCCCGCCATCGGGCGCATTGCTGCCAAGACTGGCCGATGCGCTATCAGTACCACTGAATGAGCTGGTGCTGCTCGCTGGCCGTTTGCCTGCACCGCTTCAGGCATTGGTCGAACGGGAACCGCATCGGGTCGCATCGGCCCTGTCCGAGCTAGCCGCTATGCTGATAGCCGAGGAGCAGGCGAACTACGGTGCGCCGGTGGTGCGCGGACGGACCGACCGCGCCATCGAGGACGGTTTTCCGTTCGAGGCGCTGAGCGAGATCGCAGAGGTCGAGAGCTGGCGCAAAGAGGTCTGGCGACCGGTCTATCACACGCACAAATGGTGGGCGCAGCGCCTCGGGAGCGTGTTTCGCGCGGTCGTGCTTGGTTGTGCGGTGCCGCGCGGCAGCGCGGTCATGGAGTTGTACCAGAGTGCGGTGAAGCTGCCCGCGCCAGTCATCTTCGATCCGTTCATGGGCAGCGGCACGACCGTCGGCGAGGCGCACAAGCTCGGCTGCACCGTGGTCGGCAGAGACATCAACCCGGTCGCTTGGCGAGCGGTCCGCACCGCACTCCAGCCCTTGGACAAGCAGCGGCTGCTTGCACACTTCGCCGAGCTGGAAGCGTCTGTTGCGCCACAGATCAAGGCGCTTTATCAGAGCCACGACGACGCCGGCAATCCCTGCGACCTGCTGTACTGGTTCTGGGTCAAGCAGCTGGACTGCCCGGACTGCGGACACGCGACCGACCTGTTCTCATCACGCATCTTCGCCAAGCACGCTTACGTCAAGCGGTATCCACGGGTGCACGCCTGCTGCCCCCATTGCGGCGCTGTGCATGCCGCCTTGTACACGGACGCGACCGCGACCTGTCCAGCCTGCCACACGACCTATGCTCACCACGCGGGCGCGGCGAAGGGCGTGAACGCGACCTGTGGACACTGTGGGTCCAGCTTTCCCATCGCAAAGACAGCCCGCGCCCAAGGCGAGCCGCCACGTCACCGCTTGTATGCCAAGCTAGTACTTCGCGCCGATGGCGAAAAGCAATACCTGTCCGCCACCAGCGAAGACGAGGCGACCTACGCGGCTGCAGCGCAAACGCTTGCGGACCTCGCACCGCCGATCCCGCGCGTGGAGATTACGCAGGGTAATAACACTCGGCAGGTGTTGAGCTACGGGTATAGCCGCTGGGATCAGTTCTTCAATGATCGGCAGCTGCTCGCAATCGGCCTACTCGCCGACGCCATTGGCCGCCTGCCGGTTGGACCCGAGCGCGAGGCGCTGTTCGTGCTGTTGTCCGGTGTGCTGGAATTCAACAATCTATTCGCAAGTTACAAGGGTGAAGGCACGGGCGCGGTACGACACATGTTCGCCCACCATGTGCTCAAGCCCGAGCGTACGCCCATTGAGGCGAACCTTTGGGGCACACCGAAGTCCTCCGGCTCATTTCTGAATCTGTTCCACTCCCGGCTCTTGCGTGCCGTCGACTACAAGGCGGCGCCCTACGAGATCGTTCTCGATCCGGCCGGCGGTCGCCAAGCCGGCAAGAAGGCGGGCCTGAAACTTTACGGCAAGAGTCGGCCCATGGGCGCGCCTGTGCTCGACGCTTGGCCCGAGGAGGGACTGCCTGCGGGTGCCATCTACCTGTCTTGCGGCGACTCCGCCGCGACTGACCTGCCCGACCGCTGCGTCGATGCCGTCATTACCGACCCGCCCTTCTACGACAACGTGCATTACTCCGAGCTGGCGGACTTCTTCCATGTCTGGCAATCGCTATGGCTGGACCCAGCCGCGATACCGCCCGCGGCGACCACCCGCAATACGAAAGAGGTTCAGGACACCGATTCCGGCCGTTTCTCCGACAAGCTGACCGGGGTGTTCAGCGAATGTCACCGCGTGCTGAAGGACGAGGGGCTGTTGGTGTTCTCCTACCATCACTCGCGCGAAGACGGCTGGATTTCGGTGGCCACGGCGGTGCTGAGCGCCGGCTTCAAGCTGGTTCAAGCGCAGCCCGTCAAGGCGGAGATGTCGGTGGCGACCCCCAAGCTAGCGGCCAAATCGCCGATCGACTTAGATGTTTTGATGGTCTGCCGCAAGGCGGCTGACGACCGTCGCCCGCGCTTGCCCGCCGTAGATGCTCTGGAGGCGGCTGAATTGGCAGCCAGCGACAAGGTCGCGCGCTTCAATCGGACGGGACGTCGGCTGTCATTGAATGACGTGCGCATCGTCGTGTTCAGCCAATCCCTGGTCGAGCTCTGCGCAGGTCGCAAAACCGCCGATGTATTGCCTGCATTCGAGCTGGCGCTGACTGACTGCGCCGCGATTTCGCAGCGGCTGTTCGTGGCGCAAGATGAGCGGCAGGCCGAAAGAGTAGCAGCACTGCCGTACAGTGCCATACAGCCGTCGCTCTTCTGAATCCGTCGTCAGGCGCGCACGGGTTTCCTACTTGCACTCGAAGACATCGAACCGGCGCACCTGCCCGGCATCGGGCCGCGCGGTGCGCTGGGTGGTGGCGCCGGTGCTGCCGTCGAGGTGTATTTCGTAGCTCTTGAGCGCCCTCTCAGAAATTGTTCGGTCGATCGTCCCTACCTGCGCGAGACCTGTATCCACCACCTTCCAATCCGCAGGCACGATCAGTCGGCAGCGACCCAACCCGCTCGGATCGATCGTGTAAGGCTGCGGAAAGCGGTACATCTTGCGGTCACGGATGAAGCCGTCACCGTAAGAGCCGAATCCACTAATGCCCTCGTTGATGTGCGCGGCGGCAATGGCGTGATCGGCATTGATCAGATCGGCGTGGGCAATGCAGAGCGAATGGACCGGTCGAGGATTGGCCCCCGAGCCCGTGTAGAGGAAAAACACCAAGAACACATCGCGTCCGTCCTTCCGCCCCGATGGGATCGTGCTGTTCGAGTCGTAGTCCCTCCGCGCCGGTCGGCCTTTGCTGAACGCGAGCGACTTGATTTCGAACCCTTCGACAGGCGGGCTTCCGTCGTCTCCAACCCAAAAGTCCGGGTAGCTGTTCCGTCCTTGCGCAGCGAACGGCAGCCCCAGCGTGGACACCCGATCAGTGAACCAATCCTGGGGAAAGTACTCCTTGTCATTCGCACTGCGCGGGGTCATGGGCGTACCCGCAGCGACAGTCCGTTGCGCCGCCAGGAAGATCTCGATGCTGTGGGTCATTGTTCGAGACAGGGGACAGTTGGAAGAGGTGCGAGCGTAGGATTACACCCAAGCGAGGGATGATGCACGCGTGCCCGAGCGGCACATTAACAGGCCAGCGCATGGGGTGGGCATAAGATCTTTCGGGGCAGAGGTCCGCTCGACTGCGATCTGCTAGAAATCGGACTCAACAGAACCTAACGAAACATGAGTGACCCGATAGTTTAGGCTCGGCATCGCTGGTATGCAATCATGGCAAGCGGGCGGAGGAGCGCCCGCGTCGAGATGGAGACCGCGCGCCGCGCCGGCGACCTCACCCGCATGTCGGAGCTGCAATACGGGCGCATCCCCGAGCTTGAGAAGCGACTTGCCTCGGCCGCCGAGGCCGATAGCAGCGCCGCGAACCAACTCCTGCGCAACAAGGTCGGCGCCGAAGAGGTCGCGCAGATCGTCTCCAAGTGGACTGGCATCCCGGTCAGCAAGATGCTCGAAGGCGAGCGCGACAAGCTGCTGAAGATGGAGGGCGAGATCGAGCAACGCGTGATCGGCCAGCAGGAGGCGGTGCACGCGGTCAGCGACGCGATCCGCCGCTCGCGCGCGGGCCTGTCCGATCCGAATCGGCCGATCGGCTCCTTCCTGTTCTTAGGCCCCACCGGCGTCGGCAAGACCGAGCTGTGCAAGGCGCTCGCCGAGTTCATGTTCGATACCGAAGAGGCCATGGTGCGCATCGACATGTCCGAGTTCATGGAGAAGCACTCGGTGGCGCGGCTGATCGGCGCCCCGCCCGGCTATGTCGGCTATGAGGAAGGCGGTTATCTGACCGAGGCGATCCGCCGCCGGCCCTATGCAGTGATCCTGATGGACGAGGTCGAGAAGGCGCATCCAGATGTGTTCAACATCCTGCTGCAGGTGCTCGACGACGGCCGCCTGACCGATGGCCAGGGCCGCACGGTCGATTTCCGCAACGCGGTGATCGTGATGACCAGCAACCTTGGCTCCGACATCATCCAGCAGAAGGCTGGCGAGGCGCAGTATGCCGAGATGAAAGAGGCGGTGATGGAGGTGGTGCGCGTCGCCTTCCGGCCCGAGTTCATCAACCGACTCGATGAGATCGTCGTCTTCCATCCGTTGGATGAAGCACAGATCCGCGCCATCGCTGGCATCCAGATCGGCTACCTCAAGGAACGGCTGGCCGATCGCGAGATGGGGCTCACCATCAGTGATGCCGCGCTCGACCTGCTCGGTGAGGCCGGCTTCGATCCGGTCTACGGCGCTCGCCCGCTGCGGCGCGCGATCCGCGCCCAGCTCGAGAACCCGCTGGCGCAGCAGATACTGGCCGGCAAGTTCGCCCCCGGCGATACGATCGAGGTCGATGCCCGCGATGGGCAGTTGCTGTTTGAGAGCGTGGTCGAGGGCGAGCTGGTCGAGTGAGTCCAATTTTATGCTCTCTCGCCGAAGAACGGTCTGACTGTTTGACGACAAGCGCTTCGCGTCCAACTCAGTTGCGACGCGAAGGCGCCAAACCCGATCATCGGCCAATCATCATGAATCAAACGTGCCATGACTGACCTTGCCAGGCTTTACCAAACCGATTATGCCGTCTGGGCACAGCGCAACGCCGAACTCTTGCGGGAGCGACGCTTCGAGGAACTCGATATCGAGCATCTGCTGGAGGAGCTCAGCGATATGAGCAAGAGCGATCGCCGCGAGCTGTTCAGTCGGCTGCTGGTGCTACTGGCCCATCTGCTGAAATGGGAATACCAGTATGCTCGGCTCAGCGAACGCTGGCGAGAACTCGATGGGCGCAGCTGGCGCGCGACCATCGTTGAGCAGCGCGAGCAACTCGCCGGCTTGCTGCGTCAATCCCCCGGCCTCCAATCCGCGATCGAGGGGATCATCACGGAAGCCTATCCGGCGGCCGTGCGGCTTACTTGCAAGGAGACGCAACTGTCGGTGTCCACCCTTCCCCGAGCACTGCCCTTATAGCCGCGCGCAGCTCTTCGATGATGATTTCTACCCAAGACAGTCTGCGCCATGATCGAGGACAGCGCCTACGAGGCTGTTCGCCCATGAAGCCCGACACCCGCACCGCGATGCATGAACTCATCGCACAGGTGCGCGAGACGCTCCCCTTCGACGCACCAGCGACGCACGTCTGCAGCGGCGAGTGCCAAGGCTGCTCGCTGAAGCTGCTCGACTATCTCGATGGCGAGTTGTGCGGCTGGGAGCAACGCCTTGAGGCCGGCGACACACCAAATTTTGGCGACCTTTCACGACTGGCGAAGACCAGCCGTAAGGTCTATGCCGCGCTCGAAAAGAACGGATTCTCTGACAGTCGCTAAAGACGCGCGTCCGGCTCGAACACAATCTTGTCATAGACCTCGGCCAAAGCCAGGGTGCAGCCGATGCTCTCGAGTACGACCTGATCGGCCAAATCCTCGAAACTGCTCAGTATCCAGTGCCCGTCGGTGCCCCGATTGTAGCGTTCGACCAACACACGGTGCTGCGAGACCAGCAGATATTCCTGAACCGATGGAATACGCCGGTAGAGCGCGAACTTCTCGCCGCGATCGTAGCCCTCGGTGGAGTCGGAGAGGACTTCGCCAACCAGACTTGGATTGAGCAGCAGATCGCGGCGGCCATCATGAAACGCCTGCTCACCGCAGAGCGCCATCAGGTCTGGATACTTGCCGGCGTCTGCATGCTGGATGCGCAGTTTCATCCCGCTGGCGTAGACCCAGCAGGGACGACCCTTCATCTGGATACTCAGCTCTCGGTTGATGTTGCTGAGAATCGCATGATGCTCGGCGGTGCCGCCGCTCATCGCAAAGATCTCACCGTCGACGTACTCGGTTCGCCCGTCGAGGCTGGCACGCTCACCCTCGAGCCAGTCTTCAAAGCTGATCCGTGGTTCCAGTTCTGCTTGAGGTGTCATACGCCGGTCTCCGTTTGATAAAGATGTACAAATCATAGTCGAATGCGGTGCATGACCGCGCCGACTGACTCGACTCGGTCGCATGATGGTATCGTTCTCGGCATTGAGCCAGCCTTCCCACATCAGCATCCTGAACGCATGAACGACACCACCGACAGCCTCGCCCAACTGCATGTGCGCAACGCGACCCCGCGCGACGTTCCCGCCATCCGCGCCCTGTTCCAGCGCGCCTATGCCGGCAGCGGCGTCAGCAGCTACAGCGCGGCAATGCTGCGCGGGCAGATCAACAAGTTTGCCGAGGGCCAGTTCGTCGCCGAGTACCACGAGGATGAGGGCGCGCGCCTGATCGGCTTCTGCTCCAGCTTCCTGGTCAGCGGCGAGATCGCCCTGAAACCGCACGGCTGGAACTGGATCACCGGCAGTGGCTATGCCTCGCGCCACGACCCGGATGGCGATTATCTCTATGGCATGGAGGTCTGCGTTGATCCCGAATACCGCGGGCTGCGCATCGGCCAGCGCCTCTATGACGAGCGCAAGAAGCTGGTCCAGTCGCTCGCGCTCAAGGGCATCATCTACGGCGGTCGCCTCCCCTCGCTAGACGCCGCGCTGACGCGTGAGGAAGACGCCTACGAGAGCCCGCAAGCCTATGTCGAGGCGGTGGTGGAAGGCCGCGAGCGCGATCCGGTGCTGACCTTCCAGTTGCGCAACGACTTCCAGGTCATCGGCCTGATGCCGGGCTACTGGCCCGAGGACAAGCAATCGCGCGGCTACGGGGTGCATCTGCTGTGGCGCAACCCACACGCGCCGGACGAGAAGGAAGAGGCGCGCGCGAAGCACTATGGCGGCCGGCTGATGGATACGGTGCGCGTCGCCACCGTCCAGTATCAGCAGCGGCGAGTCAAATCGTTCGACGAATTCCTCGACATGCTGCGCTATTTCGTCGACGTCACCGCCGACTATCGCGCCGACTTCTGCGTCTTCCCAGAGCTGTTCTCGTTGCAATTGCTCTCGATGGAGGATCAGGAGCTATCGCCGGCCGAGGCCATCGAGGCCCTCACGCATTACACCGCCCCGATCAAGGAGGCGCTGCGCGAGATGGCGATGCGCTACAACATCAACATCATCGCCGGCTCGCATCCGACCAAGATGGAGAATGGCCGGGTCGAGAACATCTGCTACATCTGCCTGCGCAGCGGCGAGGTCCACGAGCAGGCCAAGATCCACCCGACCCCGAACGAGGTCTATTGGTGGAACATCGAGGGCGGCAACGAACTGGCCGCGATCAATACCGACTGCGGGCCCATCGGCGTGCTGATCTGTTACGACGCCGAGTTCCCGGAGCTGGCCCGGCATCTGGTCGATCAGGGCGCGAACATCATCTTCGTGCCCTTCTGCACCGATGAGCGTCAATCCTATCTGCGCGTGCGTTACTGCAGTCAGGCGCGCGCGGTCGAGAACCAATGCTATGTCGTCATGTCCGGCAACTGCGGCAATCTGCCCAACGTCGCCAACATGGACATCCAGTACGCGCAGAGCTGCATCCTGACGCCTTGCGACTTCCCGTTCGCACGCGACGGCATCGCCGCCGATACCACGCCCAATGTCGAGACCGTCGCCTTCGCCGACCTCGGGCTCAAGGCGCTGCGCGAGGCGCGCAACTCCGGCACCGTGCAGAACCTCAAGGATCGCCGCCATGATCTCTACACCACCGTTTGGCGCGAGCGTTAGCCGCGACAGCTCAGGATGTCACTGAGCTTTTCCGACCTCGGCGGGAGGAGCGTCGGTCGAAGCCGCCGCAGCCGAGCATGGCTCGACAGACACCAGCAGCAGCCAGCGATGCGCGCACGCTTGAACGCACTCGAACGCCTCGGCCTGGCGGCGGTGACGCTCCTGCTATGTCTGCAACTCTACCTCGGCATCCTCCTGGGCCGCGCCCAGCTCGATCTGCCGGCGCTCGCGCGCGCGTTGCGCCAGGCTGGGCTCTCGGTGCTGCCGGCGCTGACCCTGGTCGCCGCCGCCGCTGGCGTCATCCTCGGCCATCAGGCGGCGCAGCTGCTCGCCGAGATCGATCTGCCCAGCCTGATCCTGGTGCCGGTGATCTACGCGGTGGTGATGGAGCTGATCCCGCTGTTGGTCGGGGTCCTGGTCGCGGGTCGGGCCGGTGTCGCACTCGCCGCGCGGCAAGCGACGCTGGTCTCCAGCGGCAAGGTCGATGGGCTATTGGTGAGCGGCATCAACCCGATCCAGTTCACCACCGGGCCGGTGCTGCCGGCGATGCTGGCGATGTCCTTCGCGCTCTGCGTGTGGGGCAATCTGGTCGCGCTGAGCGCGGTGCTGCTCTGGCTGATGGTGGTGGCCGATGTTCCGCTCTATCTCTTCAATGATGCGCTGCGCCAAGCCCTGGCCCCGAGCGATCTGCTCGAGGCCCTGGGCAAGCCGCTCCTGTTCGCGCTCGTGATCGCCTTGATCGCCACCGCCAACGGCATCGCCGCCGGTCGCGATGTGACTGGCGTCAGCCAGGCCGCGACCGACACCATGATCGGTGCCGTGACCGCGATCCTGCTCATCGACCTCGCCTTCGTGCTGATGCTCTGATGGGGAACATCCCAGCGACGTTTCAGAGACTTGCCGACAACATGTGGCTAGCGGCGATTTAACCAGTTCTCCGTGCGCAGGTCAGGGATGCGATTGAACTCATCCTGATTATCCGTGACCACAATCACGCCTCGCGCTAAGCCTTGCGCGGCAATCCAGAGGTCATTCGCGCCGATGGGGGTTCCGCAGCGCTCGAGATGGGCGCGAATCTCGCCATAGCGCCGGCTGACCCGGTCATCAATGGGCACCAGCTCCAACCTCTCCACCAACTCAGCGAGACGGGCCGCGTTCTTCTCCCGATAAGCGCTCTTTTCGACGCCGAAGTCAAGCTCGCCCAAGACCACAGGGGAGAGCAGAATATCGGCCAACAGCCTTTGCTCCAGCTGGCGCTTGACTGTGGCGACCTCCTTCATTGCCGCAATCATGATGTTGGTATCCAGTAGGTAGCGCACCCCGGTGTCCTACAGCGTTGCGACCGGCTCCGGTGGCCGCTCATCCGGCGCCGCCAGATCAATCTCCTCAGGATGGTCCCAGAACGGTCGAAAGGCGTCTGCCGCCATGGTCGGCGTGTCGGGCACCAGCCGGGCGATCACACGTCCTCGGCGCGTGATGGCAACGGTCTCACCCGCTTCAACGGCGGCTAGCAGCCCGGAAAACGCCGCTTTTGCTTCAGTGACCTGCACATGTCGCATGAGAGGATCTCCAGAAAATGACCATGTGGTCAGAATACCCTCGACCCAGGTTGGATACAAGGCTGCTGGGCCCCAATCCGCAACAAGGCTCGTAGAGCCTCGTTGACGCGCTATCGGGAAATCCTCGCGACAATACTCGGGGCAGAGGTCGTCGTCGCGCTCGCAGTGCGCAACGACCAACAATCGTCCAACAACGGAGACACCGAACGTGATCCAGCGGGCCTCGCCGTCGAGTGGTCCGGATCAGCACCAGTGGCAGCGAACCTCTTCGCTGTCGAACCAGGAGTCGGTGTTCACTCGTCGCCATTGAGCACCAGCGGCAACGGCATCAGCGGGTTCAAGGGTGACTTGAAAGCTGCCGGTGGTGGTGGCGATGGCGGCATTGGCGGCGGTACGCGCCGCATCTACAGTCGTTGAATCGTAGACCGGACCCGGAGGGCGATTGTCGGGTGGCGAGGCGACAAAGGTGAACACCTTGGCCAACTGTTCGAAAGCGTTGCCTTCGTTGACCTGCCCCCTCTTCTTCATCAAGCTGACGCGCCAAGATGCGGGTTAAAGATTGAGCGCAGGTTCTCGTTTAAGATGACATCCTCGCCCGCGAGGGTGTGCATGAAGGTAGTCACATAGGCCTCATGCACCGACATGGTGTCTGCTTCGCTGGCCTGCGCCACGGATGTCGCTCCCGTTGGCAACAGCGCCGCCAGCAGGAGCGCGCTGAAGGCCATTAGGATCAGCCTGGGCCAAGTGCGAGCATGCAGGCCGTTAGTCACGAGCCGGTGGAAAGCATTGTTCTGGACGATGACATGCGCGGCTCCTTAAACAAGGTGGTTCGGCAGCTAAAAACGCTCGCTCTTAATGAAAATCTTGCCAAACAATAGGTTGAATAGCAACGCACTGAGCGCTGATGATCGTACTGACACGCTGATGGTGAACACCCCTTTAGCCGAACTGCGACGGGTCTTCCAGCATGTCAATGGCCACTGCGCGCTCAATGATCTCTCGCTGGCGGTGAACCAAGGTGATGCGCTGTTGCTGATCGGCCCGAACGGCGCCGGAAAGAGCCTCACGCTCAGGCTCATGGTCGGCCTGGATCATCCGTCGGCCGGATCGGTGCGGTTGTTCGGACAGGATCTGAGGCAGCTGAAGGATGCGCGGATGAATCGCTTGCGAGGACGCCTCGGTGTGGTCCTACAGGGCGGCTCGCTCCTCGATGAACTGACGGTGCTCGAGAATCTGCTGCTGCCGATGCGCGCGCAAGCGCAACCCCGCGCACGCCTCGCGCGCGCCGCGCGGCTGGCGATCACTCAACTGCAGCTCGACGGCATGGAGCATCAGTCGCCGCGCGCGCTGTCGCTCGGCCAGCAACGCCGCGCGGAGTTGGCGCGCGCGCTGATCAACCAGCCCGAGCTGCTGATCTGCGATGGCCTCAGCGATGGACTCGACCCGCCGGCCCTACGCGATATCCTTGGCATCTTGAAGGTGCAGCGCGAGCGTCGTGGCCTGAGCATCATCGCCACCGATAACGGCATGCTGGAGATCATCGGCCCCGACGACCGCGTTGCCGTGTTGGATCGCGGCCGGCTCCTGTTCGCGGGTACCCGCGCGGACCTGGAATCTCGCAGCCGCGATGATCTCGCGCTTCGCACCCTCTTCGAGGGGCATCCCTAGCCGCCGAGCAGGCCAATCATCAGGATGAGCAGGTTGAACCGTCTCTATTCTCCCCCCGAACTGGGCGCGCCGGGCAAGCGTCAGGCCCAGGACCGACATCGCGATCTGACGCTGGCGGGACTCTTCGTGCTCCTGATGGCCGGCGTGGTCGTCGTCATCCTGCTATGGCTCGCCCCTGGCCTGTTCGGCGGCTACGACCTGCGCGCCTACTTCCTCGAAGCGGATGGTCTCGACAGCGGCATCGATGTGATCCAAGAAGGCTTCGTGATCGGCCGCGTGCGCGCCTTGGAGCCGGTGTTCCAGCGCGATGCCGACCGCAGCGATTGCCCGCCGCCACCGGCCGCGCGCGCGCCCGAGCTGCCCTGTTTCCGCGCCACTCTGCACATTCAGCAGGCCTGGCCGGTGCCTGGCGAAAGCGTTGCCCAACTGGCCTCGGCGGGCGTGTTGCGTGGCAATATCATCCGCATCCTTCCCGGCTCCTCCGCCGACACCTTGAGCGCTGGCAGCGTCATCCCGACGATCGAGCGCGAACCCGATCTGGGCATGCAGATCGCCTCGGCCCTGACCCAAGCCCAACGCACCCTCGATGAGCACATCCGCCCAGCGCTGGCGCAACTGCAGGAGCGTCTCCAGGGCGTCTTGGCGATGTTCGGCCAGCAGGCCGAGGAGGGCGACGGCGAGGGGGGCGTTGGGGCCGATCTCGGCCAGGGACTGGGCGCGGTGCTCGACAACCTGGTGCAACTGAGCGCCGATATCGAGCAGAGTATCGACCCGGAACAGATCCAGGCGATCCTGACCACCGTGCAGAGCCTCTCCGAGAACCTGGCGAGCGTTTCCTCGACCCTGCCCGCGCGCACCGACGACATCCAGGCTGCCGTCGCTCGCTATGGCGCGCTCGCCGACGAACTCCGGGGGCTGGTCGAGAACAGCCGCCCGAGCGTCGAAGGCTCGCTCGACGATGTGCAATACGTGCTGCAAGAACTCTCGGCGGCCCTGGCGCCGATCCTGGCCAATATCGAGAACGCCTCGCGCAATCTTTCGGCACTCGCGCGCGACCTGCGCGAGGAACCCACCTCGCTGCTGCGTGGCCGCGAGCAGGAGGATCAATCCCCATGGTTCGAGCGTTGATCACGCACCGCCGGTGGGCCGGCGGTCTCGGCCTGTTCCTGCTGATCTGCCTGTTCCTGCTGAGCGGCTGCGGCTCGGGACCGCCAGTGCGCGAGCATTTCTACAGCCTGCAGCCCGAGGTCAGTGTTACGCCAAGCGCCCAGACCGTCGCCGGCACCCTGCTGGTGACCCCCTTGGGATCGCGTGGTTTCCTGGGTGGAACCCAGATCGTCTTTCGCACCGCCGAGGAACCGCTGCAGGTGCAACGCTATGACGACTTCCTCTGGGAGGCCACTCCCGGACAGGCGCTCGCCGAGGCGTTGATCTCCGCGCTGCGCGCCGCGAACACCTTTGGCTACACGGTCTCGATCGCCGACCGGGCGCGGGCCGATTTCATGCTCAACGGTGCACTCACCCGCCTGGAACATCGGCCCACCGCCGACCCGCCTGCGGTGAGCCTGGCATTGAATCTCACGCTGATTGCCGGCCATGATCGAGCCACGCGCTTTTCACACACCTACAGCGGGAGCGAGCCGACCAGGGCGAGCACCCCGGAGGCGATGGTAAGCGCCTTCAACCGCCTGAGCGGGCGCCTGCTCTCCGAGGCCGTGCGTGATCTCCAGCGCCTGGCCCCACAGCTCGCGCGTGACGCGGCGGGTCGCGACTGACCCTTGCCTCGACGCTCGCCAGCAGACCCCTTCGCGATCCTCATGCCGGCTGAGGTCGGCCGCATGCCGGTGGCCTGGCATCAATTGCGCATTCCGGCGCCGCCGCCCGCCTTTGCGCTGAGCCCGGAAGAGCAGCACGGCAACACGCCGATGGAGCGCTTCCAGCGCCGTTGTATCCAATCGCTGGAGATCCCGCGACAAGAGAGCGCCGTGGAGCCCAGGGATCACCTTGCTCTGATCGACAAGGCCGCGCCGCACGCGCTCTTCGATCTGATGCTGAGCGAGGTCTCGCCGCCAAGCATCGATCACCCCGCGAAGGCCGACGCCAGCACGGTGGCGCCGGCCACGGGCCGCGTCCTCTGGCAGACGGCGGCGAATTTCCACCGCTTCGTCACCACTCCCGAGATCCGGCGCGCCTTCGACCTGGAGGGTGGCTGGCTGCAGTTGGCGCTCAACTGCGATCCCTACACCCACGACCGCGAGAGCGTGCAGGCGCTGAAACAGTTCCACCTGCACCTGATCTACTGGCGCGCTGGCGAATTGCAGCCCTTGCAACAGGTCGAGCGCCTCGCCGACCAGCACGATCCCTATCTGAGGCGTCAGTGTCTCGATCCACTCAGCTTCCTCGGCCCCGTGATCCTGCACGAGCGCTTGACCGCTCTCGATCTCGATCTCGATGGCGCTGGCAATCTCGCGCGCGCGGGCGTCACCCTGCTGCCGCCCGATCCGGTCGCGACCTGCACGGGCCAGCGGCCGCTGGGCTGCCTGCTGCGAGTCGCGCACTGGGACCTGCTCGCGAGCGCCGCCTTCGAGCAGCTCATCCGCGCCCTGCATCGGCGTCTCGCCGAGACCGCAGCCCTCTTGCTGCAGGCATTCACCGGCGCCACGCAGCCGCCCGCGCCTTGGCAACGGCATCGGCTCCTGACCAGCGCGCGGATCGCCGAACAGCTCGGCCAGCTCGGTCTCAGTGCCGAGAGCGAGGCCGGTCTGCGCGCGCTGGCCCAGCGCCTGCGTGATCTCCCCGCCCCGGTCGCCGAGGCGCTGCGGCGCGCCTCGGCCGCGCGGCGCATGCACTGCATGACCCTGAACCAACCCTGCTATAGCCTGACGCTCAGCCCGCTGGATGCGCGCGGCGATGCAACCCTGCGCCGCGATGGGCCGCTGTTGCTGACGCTGCAGGTCAAGCTCCTGTCTGGCATCGGCGGTGCCGGGCTGTTCTCGTTTCCCGGTATCCCGAGTGTTCGGGTGCTGCGCTCCCAGGGCTGTTTCTCAGAAGAGGATTGGCGCCACCGCGCAGACTTCCAGCGCCGCTTCGCGGCCTACAACAGCGACGCCTTGCAGGCATCCGGGATTGGCGCCGGCGCCGGCAATAACGCTGACACTACAGGGCTGGCCTGTGGACCCATTGCGCGGCTGCGCGATCTCGCCACGGGTTGGTCGCTCTAGGGCTCTAGCGATGGACGTTGCCGCCCATGCGACTCCCCCCTGGCACCAGCTGCGGCAGGTGCGAACTCTAGGGTTCTAGCAATGGACTTCGCCGCTTATGCCCATCTGTGGATTCTCTTCTCGCTGCTCTCGGCGTTCTTCCATGCCTCGCGGCTCGCGGTCACCAAACACCTGAGCCTGACGCTGTCGGTCCGCGCGCTCACGCTCTACGTGAACCTCGCCAGCCTGCTGGTGACCTTGCCATTGGCGGTCTGGTATCACCAGTTCCCGTTTGACGACCCCGTCTATCTCGAGGTGGTGCTGTTGGGCGGGCTACTCTCCGGCCTGGGCGGTTGGTCGCTGAACGTCGCCATCAAGCGCAGTGAGATCTCGCTTGTCGGGCCCATTCTGACGCTGACGCCAGCATTCGTGATCGTCATCGAATGGCTGCTCACCGATGCCCTGCCCGGTCCACTTGGCTTCGTCGGCATCGGCTTGTTGATCATCGGCAGCTATGTGCTGTCGCTCGGCGCCGCAGAGGAGGACTGGTACCAACCGCTGCTGCGTCTGGTCACCAATCCGGGCAGCGCCTTCACGCTGACGGCAACCGGCTGCTTCGCCGCCGCCTCCACCCTCGGGCGCATCGGCATCGAGCGGTCCGATCCGCTCTCGTTCGCGGTGGTGGTCGCGGTGGTCAATCCCATCGTCCTGTTCACGCTGTTCAGCCTCCAGGACCGGCGCTTCTATCGGGAGGTCCTGCCACCTGATCTGGCCCGCCAGACCAGGCCATTGCTATTGCTGGGGCTGTTCTTCGCGCTCATGCGCATTGCCGATCAGATCGCGCTCAGCATGACGCTCGCCAGCTATGCGATGGCGGTGAAGCGCGCGGCTGGAATGTTCTCGGTGCTGATCGGGCGCTGGTTCTTCGCCGAGGGCGGCACCCGCACCAAGCTGCTCGGCAGCGCCATCATGCTGTTTGGCCTGTTCGTGCTGACGCAGCTTTGACCTTTCAGCCCGAGGCGATGCGGTCGACATCGACCGAGACATCAAGACTGTGCTCGCCACCGCCATAGAACACGCCGCGCACCGGGGTCACGTCCTGATAATCGCGCCCGATCGCCGTGGTGATGTACTGATCGCTGATCGGGCAATCATTGGTCGGGTCGAGATCGACCCAGCCGCCACTCTCGCGCGCTTCCGGGCAGTAGATCGCCAGCCAGGCATGGGAGGCATCGGCCCCGCGCAACTTCGGCTGACCGGGCGGTGGCAAGGTCTCGAGATAGCCACTGACATAACGCGCCGCCAGACCGAGCCCGCGCAGCGCGGCGATCGCCAGATGGGCGAAGTCCTGGCAAACCCCGCGACGCTGGGCGAGGACGTCCGCGAGCGGTGTCGCGACCGTGGTTGAGGTCGGGTCGTAGTCGAAGTCGCGGTGGATGCGGCTGACCAGGTCCAGGGCCGCTTCCAACAGTGGCCGCTCCGGACTGAACGACGCGCGCGCATAATCAGCCGCGAGCGGGTCCAGCGGCACCGCCGGTGACGGCAAGGCGAACAGCCGCGTCGAGGCGCCATCGGCGGCGCTCGGCGTCTGCGATTGCGCCCGCGCCTTCTCCCAGGGTTGGGTCGCGGCGGGCTCCGGCAGCGGTGGTGCCCAGACCTCGATCTCCGCGCTTGCGGTGATCTCGAGGTGCAGATGCGACTGCTGGATCGAGAAATAATTGACCCGATTGCCGAAAAAGTCGCGATGCTCGCGCACCACCGAGGGCCAGGGGTTGATCCTGAGATTCGCCGCCAAGCAGCGCTGATACGGCGTCTCGCGCGGTTTCAGATGGGCGATGCTGTGACAGAGCGAGACCGAATCGCCGTAGCCATACCGGGTCATGTGGGTGATCTGATACTTCATCGCGCGCCCCCCTGGGGGCATCCAGCTGCGTCTAATCCCGTCGCGCCCAGACCGATCGCGCCCAGTCCCGCCCCCTCGGCCTCGGAGCGCTGCCCGATCAGATGATGGGGCTGTTCCTCATGCCGGAAGTATTGCGCGGTGATCGCATCGGAGAGCGCACTGATCGAGGTCTCGACGCTTGCCAGCAAGCCATCCAGTGCCTCGCGTCGAAGCCCGCCCTTGCTCGGTCGAGCAAGCAGATCCACTTCGGCCAGGCGCAGCTCGGTGAGCATCCGCATCAGGATGCGCTGTGCCGGCGTGCGGCGCGTCGATAGGCTGTCGCCCGGCATCTCATCGACCAGCAGCGACAAGCGTGCGATCTGGTACGCCAATGAACGCGGATTCGCCTCATCCTGCAAGACCAAATCCAGCATGGCACCAACGCGGGTTCCAGCTTGGTAGCGGCGCCGGTAGGTGATCAGACTATCGGTGACGCCGAGCACCGCCTCGACCAGCATCGACTCACCGGGATCGGGGCTGACGCTGACCAACGTCGAGCACAACAGGGACGCCGTATGCAGGCCACGCTCCAGTCGCCGCCCGGCCTCAAGGAAGTGCCAGCCCTCATTATGGGTCATGTTCTCGTGGGTCAGCGCGGAGAAGGCGACCAGCGAGGTGATCAGCGGGTCCAGCAAGTCCAGCGCCCGGCCCAGCCCGCGCGGCGGCGCTTGGGTGAGCAAGCGTTGCCGGCGCTCGATGTCGTTGGTGACCCGCCAGGTGTCGTTGGACAAGCGCTCGCGCACCGACCAGGCCGCCTGCCCGAGCGCCTGCAGGGTCTGCGGCAGGGCACCGACGCGCTTCTGATCGCTGATCAGCGAGAGCACCTCGGGCACCGGTTGCGCCAGCCGTTCGGCGGCGCCCTCGCCGATGAACCCGGGAAAGCTCTGGGTCTGCTGCGTCAGCGCCACCAGCAACAGCTGCAGGCAGCCATCGGCATCGGTCTCATCGGCCAGACTGCTGCGCTCGGTGATCTGAATGATGACGATGCGCAGCAGTCGCACCAGGCCTTCGGCGCGCTCGGCGTAACGGCCGATCCAGAACAGATTATCGGCCACCCGGGACGAGACCTCGCTCTCCTGCACCACCGCCGGCACCACCGCTGGCGCATGCGCATCCGGACTGATGATCAGCGTCTCCTGGCGCTCTGGCTCGCTGGCCAGTACCCAGGTGTCCTTGCCCAGCCCGCCGAGCTGATTGGAGATCATCGGCGTGTTCGGGTCGAGGGCGATGCGGCTCAGCCCCCCCGGCATCACCGCATAGCCTTCTTCCTCACTGACCAGGAAACTGCGCAGCACGAAGGGGCGCGGCTCGAGCGCGCCCTGGATATAGGCTGGCGCGGTCGAGGGCTGTACCTCCTCTTGGGCGACGTAGCGATGCGGCTCGCGTCGAATCGCCGCGATCAGATCCTCGCGCTGCTCGGGATTGAGTTTGGCCCCGAACAGGCAGCGCTGACCGACCGGATTACCGGCGGGTTTGATCACCAGGTTCTCGAGGTTGGCGATGACGAAATCCCGCGCCTCGCGCTGGCCGCACCACCAGGTCTGAAGATGCGGCAGCAGCAGCGACTCACCGAGCAGATGCTCGCACAGCGCCGGCAGAAAGGCGGTCAGCCCCGGATGCTCGAGTACGCCGCTGCCCAGGCTGTTGGCAACCCCGAGGTTACCGGTCCGCACCGCCTGCAGCAGACCCGGCACGCCGAGCAGCGAGTGTTCATTGAGTTCGAGCGGATCGCAGTTGGCATCATCGACCCGACGCAGCAGCGCATCGATCCGCTCTAGGCGCCCGAGCGTGCGCAGCCAGAGCGCGCCGTCGCGCGCCGAGAGGTCGCCGCCTTGCACCAGGTTGAAACCGAGATAATTGGCCAGGTAGGCGTGCTCGAAATAGGCCTCGTTGCGCGGTCCGGGGGTGAGCACCGCGACCCGTGCATGCTCGCCATGCCGGGGCGCGATCCGGGTCATGGCCCGGCGCACCGAGCGATAGAAGCCGGCGAGCCGGTGCACATGGCTGTCGCGGAACAGGCTCGGCATCACGCGCGAGAGCACGACCCGATTCTCCAGCGCATAGCCGCTGCCAGACGGGCTTTGGGTCCGATCGCCGATCACCCGCCAGGCGCCACTCGCATCGCGGGTCAGATCGGCGGCGTAGAGCACCAAGGGCCGGTCGCCTGCCATCGGCGCGCCGTGACAGGGGAATAGGTACCCCGGAAAGCCATCGATCAATTCCGGCGGCAGCAATCCCTTTTCGATCAGCGTACGCGGACCATAGAGGTCGAGCAGGATCGCATTCAGCAGCTCGGCGCGCTGGATCAGCCCCCGTTCCAGAACGGCCCACTCCTCGCCTCGGATCAGCAGCGGCAACGGGTCCAGCTCCCAGGGCCGCGACATGCCCTGCGGATCACCATAGACGTTGTAGGTGATGCCATTGTCGCGCACCAGGCGGCGCGCCTCTTGCCAGCGGCTGTCGATGCCCTCCGGCCCGAGTTCGCGCAGCGCCTCGATCAGATATTGCCAGTGCGGCCGTAAGCCGCCGTCACTGGTGCGCATCTCGTCGAACTGGCCAACGCCGGGCTGATAGGCATCCCCCAATCGCAGCGGCGTTGGCGAGAGTGTTGCAGGGTTAGCGGCCATCGGTATCAATAGAGGTAGGGAATAAATTTGCGCACGCGCTTGGCATAAGCGTGATACTCAGGATGGCGTTCGCTCAGCCATGCCTCCTCTTTGCGCGCCTTGACATCGAAGAACAGGAAACCGACGATCAGCAACAGCAGATGCGCGAGGCTGAGCGTATACAGGGTCCAGGCCAGCGCAGCGCTCAGCAGACTCGTATAGAGCGGATGGCGCACCAACGCGTAGACGCCATGTTGCACCAACTGATTATGATCGACGGGATAGGGCAAGGGTGTCAGATAATCGCGGATATGATGAGAGCCCATGGCCGCAAAGACCAGCGCCACGAGCGCGAATGGAACGGCAAGGATCAGCCGCAGCAACAGCAGATCGGCAACCAGGCCGGGCGAGAGCCCCGGATGCCACACGGGGGTGACGGCAAAGAGGAGCATCAACGCGAACTGGATCGCGACGAGCAGCTCGCCGCGGCGGCCGAAGCCGGGTTTTGGATTGGGTGAAGTCATAAAAATGGTTAGCTCTCTCTCAGGCGAAACTGGGCTTCATCGTCCTGACGAATCATTCCGAGGTCGGTCAGGGCTTCCAAGACCTCAGTGACAGATTTTTCGGGATGACGTTTGAAGCGGGTGGCTAAGGTTTGGGCGCCCATCGGACCGGTCATGAGTTCAGCGCGAACGGCGCGGATTTGGTCTTGCAGCGTTTTCGGCCAGGGACGCTTGGTGGCGGTAGCGGTTTCAGGGCGCTGTGCGGTGTTGGCTTCTGGGGTGGCGAGCGGGCGGTGTTCGGCGCTTGACTCGGGGGCTTGATAGTCGGGGCGGAGCCAGCGGATGTTGCCTTGGGCTTCTTCGGCGGCGCGTTGGTGGTTGAGATCAACGAGGCGCTGAAGCAGTTGTTCTTCGGCCTGCTGTTGGTCTTCGGGTTTTTCCGGCCAAGGGGTCGTGGCACCGGGGCGGCCGACTAATTGTTCGGCCAGGTCGTTCCAGCCATAGGCGGCGAACACAGCGCGGTCGAGGTCGTCGTGGAGTTCGCGCAGGATGGAAACCAGACCTTGTTGGTGGATGGCTTGTTCCTTGGCGCTGAGGGAGTCTTGTCGGCGTAACTTTTCGAGGACGTTGTATAGGCCGGTCATGGTCAGGCCGGGGTGTTGTTCCTGCTGGCGCTTGCGGTGGACGTCGAGTTGTTCGGCCAGGGTGGCGATATGGTTGGCGATTTCGCCCATCGGGTCTGGAAATGGGAATGGTTCGAAACATGATACTTTTGTGTACCGAGGGCGATCCTCAAGGGTAGCTCCGGCATTGAACGCCCAGATTGAATGCAGCCGACTAGACAGCAAACCTAAATGGACTGCGGATTCTAGCGCGATCCCTGTCAGCATATTGTCCGGTAGTAATTCTGCAGCAAGAAACTGGAACACACGGTGCTTAGCTGTCTCAGGAGTGGCTATGAATCTGGATAAACCAGTAGCCATTTTCCGCCATTTGGGACGTTCCCAGCCGAATCGCCACCAGTTTTCACGGATAGATCCACGACGATTCTGTTCTCTTTCAGGCTTTACTCTGTCCAGCAACCTTTGATATGCAGCTGGAAAAAGTTCTGCCGCTTCGGAACGATCAAGCCCGAAAAAATCAATAACATATGCGCCACGAGATGATCCCATAAAGTCTCGTCCGTTGAGGTAAGGCTTAATAACTGATCTTGCTGTCATATCTCGCGCTTGATTTAATAAATCGCTCGCTTCTTCAGTATCAAGTATAAAGCCGGATCCGTAGAGCTGAACACCAGCTGAGACGATAAAATTGTTGGCGAGCAAAGGCTGGCATGAAAACACATTTGCGCCAATCTTAAGGTTGGGTTGAATAACTCCCCTTCTTTGCGCAAATTCAATTATTCGGCCATCTGTATCTGTCTGTAATTCTTTGGTAATCGAGAGCAATTCGCCTTCTAATTGACCAATGGCGGCAACAGTCATTGCTATTCGTACTGATGCGCCATCTTCGGTATCAACCCACGGATGATTAGGGACAGCGAAGATAAATGAAATTGGCCTCTTGCGTGAAAAATGCTTTTCTAAAATGCGACGTTGAAAAGTTTGTGTAAGACTGTTAGTTGTAATAAGTCCAAATTTCTTTAAGCTGCCTTTACGCAGAAGTTCTGCGGCAAAGTCCCACCAATACATCACATAATCCGCTTTTTGCGGGATATGCGGATAAACGGACCAAAGCGTTTCAAGATAGCCACCACCTAACGCCTTTCGCATTCTCCAGCCACCAATAAAAGGCGGATTCCCCACCACATAATCCGCCTCCGGCCACTCTGCCTTCCTCGGGTTGATATACACCTCAACCGGCAGCTGGGCGGTTTCGTCGGGAATCTCTTCGCCAGTGGTCGGGCTTTTCTTGGTGGTCTTGCCGTCCCAGCGCATGACGGGATGCCCGGTTGCGTCGAGCTGGTACTCCCGGCGATCATAAGCCAACACCGCATCGCGACATTCGATATTCCTGAATGCCTTGAGCACCGGCTGCGGCGGGTTGATGTGGCCGTGGGTGCGAAAATGCCATTGCAGATAGCCGATCCACAGCACCATTTCAGCGATCGCCGCAGCGCGGGGATTGAGTTCAATGCCCAAAAATTGATGCGGGTCGATGGTATTACCCTGCATTTCCAGGAGCGTTTGTCGCGCACCCAAATCACTCAAGGTATTGAGCACCTCGCCTTCTAGGCGCTTCATGTGCTCCAGCGTGACGTAAAGAAAATTGGCACTACCACAGGCCGGGTCGAGGATGCGGATCGCGCACAGCCGATGGTGGAACGCCTGGATTTCTTTCACGGCCCGCTCGGGCTTGCCCTGATTTTCCAAGGCGGCAGCAGCGGCCTGGACATCTTTCCATTCAGCGCGCAACGGCTCGATGATGGTCGGCATGACCAGGCGCTCGACGTAGGCACGGGGCGTGTAGTGAGCGCCAAGCTTGTGGCGTTCTTCCGGGTCCAAGGCGCGTTCGAGCAAGGTGCCGAAAATAGCCGGCTCGACCTGGCTCCAGTCGTGGCGCGCCGCCTGGATCAGCAGTTCGATCTGTTCCGGCTTGAGCGGAATGGGGGTGACATCTTTGAACAGATTGCCGTTGAACTGCAAAAGCTGGGCATTGAGCACCCCGCTGTAGCCACCGCTCTCCATGGTTTGCCACAGCGAACTGATGGCAGCGGCAAAATGCTCGGGCGTGTTCTGCAAACGCAGCAGTAGCTCGGTGAACTGGCCCTGGGGCAACAGATTCACATCTTCGGCAAACATGGTGAACAAGCAGCATTTGATGAAATGCGCCACCTGCGCGACGCGATGCCCATCGCGTTCCAGGGCGCGCGCTAGTTCCGCCAAGGTCTTGCTGAGTTCGCGGGTGACGCGAGCGGCGTACTTGGACGGGTCGAGTCGGTCGGGCTGGGTCCAGATGCGGCGCAGGCGGTCCCGGATCGCCGGATCGCGCAGGTCTTCCAGATGGATGCGGTGGCTTCTGGGATCGGGAAACGGCACATAGGTCGCGCCCGAGCGAGTGAATTCGGCATAGACCTCAATGGTCTGACCAATATCACAGGTGAGCAAGAACGGTGGCCGGCCATCGGCAGCGGGCAACGCGCGGATGTAGGTGTCGGCTTGGGCGGCGGCGCGCAGCATGGCCTTGTCCCAGCGGCTGGAACGATGTTCGCCGGACACTTTCTTGGCTTCGAGCACAAAATGGCCGCGCTTGTAAAGATCGATGTAGCCACGGCTGACGCTGCCGTCGGCATGGTGGATGTCAACGCGGCGCTCGAAGACATAGGCGTCGCGGTCGAGATCGCCAGTGGCCGGTTCCGGGCCAGGCAGGCCAAGGAATTGGCACAGCTCGGTCAGAAAGAGCTGGTAATTCGCCCGCTCCTTGCCGCCGGTGTCTCGCCATCGCTCAATGAATGGCTCGATGCCTGCCGGGTCAACTGAGCTGGTATCCCCGTTTGTATGAGTCATTGGGTTTTGATACCGGAGTTGATGGACAGAATCAAGCTGAGCTACAACGCCTCGTAGTATCTGCGGATCATGGCGGCCATCAGCTTGCGGCGGGCATCGAGAAAGTCGCGATAATTGGCGGCTGTCACGTCACTAATAAAATCTGGAATCGCGTTTTCAGCCAAGTTGGTTTCCAAATCGCTCTGGTTCGTGATCTCACCAATCCGAGGCACGCCGGTGCGGATTTGTTCTGACAACCAAGTCATGTATTCCTGTGGTGGATGGTCTTTGATCGCGATGTTAATGGGCGTTTCGGTGAGCGCAAAGTTGGCGATTTGGTTGTAATCGTCTTGCTTTGGAAAGCCGTTTTTGATCAAGTGGTTTTTCGGTACGATGTGATGAAAATCGCCGTGCCCCTCGATCATATGGGAAAGACGGATCGACTTTGACAGAAATCCTCGGCCACCCGTATTGACACGCGCAGCCAGGTAGGTCTGGAAAGCCGGGCTACGTTTGCTTGGCGAAACCAGCTCTTGCGGTAGCGCAACATTCCAGAAACTGTCTCCGAGTTCGGAATCTTCGAGAATTTGCAAATAGCCTGCGGCACCGTGCTCACCGATCCGCCTGAGATCCGTCTCCCAGGTTGACTCGAAGCTACCGACCGCTCGACCGGTGAGGAGCGACAGCACCAACCAGCGTTTGACGATGCGCGTTCGTTCGCCTTCGGTGAGTTCATCGTTTTTACGCAGCCGTAGGTACAGCGCATAGGCGAAATTCAGCGCATTTTTGGAACCAACCATGCTGGCATCAATAAAGCCAGCAGACTTGATCATCATCACGAAACGCTCGAGATGAGTTTGCCGAACCAGTTGATCGAGCGCATCACCGAAACGTGCGTAGGCACCGGGGATTCGAGACTCGTCGATCTTGCGCGTTTCGGGATCTAAGCCGGACAACTCGCTGACGATGGCCCCGGCTTTCCCGCGGCTGAATCCGACGAGCCCAGCAACGCGAATCACATCAGTGTAATCCGGCTGAAACAGCTCATCCGACTGATTTTGCAGCCACTGGATTTTGCGAATATAATCAGTTGCAGCAAATTCCTCATCATTGTCTCGGATATCGTCGAAGGCATGGCCGGCAATCGCGAGGTGACAGAAATAGTCGATCAGCTTGCGCAGATTGCGTCCTTCGTCGCCATAGGTTGCGATTTTGCTCATCACGAAATCCGCGCTAGACAGCGGTACCCCCTTCGCGTTGATGCGCACAAAAATTTCGGCGACGGTCTCGACATCAAGATTATCAGCGAGCGAAATGACACCGACCTGAGCATGCTCGATTCCGGCCAGCTTTGCAATCGCTGCTTCGACCACAGCTTCATCGGCGTTGGGATTGTTATTGAAATAGTGGCGCAAGAAGGTGAGCTGACTCGTGCCAGAAAAAATCTCAGCGATGTCGTGAATCCATTGGCTACTTTTGACGATAGCGGGCGTTTGTGTAGCGAATTCTTCGGTGATGGGATTAAACGAGATGGTGATACGTTTCTTCTGATAGCGCTTGCCGACGACCGCCTGACCAGCAATTGCCGCGCGCAAAGCGGTCACGCGCTGCTGCCCATCGATCAGAATTTGTTGATGGGCCGCGATTTGACCATCCTTGAGCTTTGCCCCGACCGACTGCCAAGTAATCAGATACCCGACAGGATAGCCCTTGTAGAGGGAGTCCATCAGGTCACGAACCTGGGAGGTTTTCCACACGAACGGACGCTGCAACTCTGGAATGGCGATTTTCTCACTGCGAACATCGGCCAATACTTGGCTGACAGCGGTTTGCTTTACCTCGTATTTAGCCATTACACTCTGCTGTCGGCATTATCCAATGCTATGCTCAAATCAGTCCTCGCTTTTCTGCTCGCCATGACCACGCCCGCCCTCGCCGACGACTCCAGCCTGATCGATGATTGCCGCCACTCAGGCACGCAATCCGCGCTTGGCACCAGCTGGCGTCTGGCCACTGATCGCGTCATGGGCGGCGTCACGGAGGCACGCATGACCAAGCGCGAGATCGAGGGGCGCCCGGCCCTGTGCCTGAACGGTCGTGTGAGCCTAGAGAACAACGGCGGTTTCGTGCAGATGCTGCTCGACCTGTCCCCGGATCGCAAGCCGGTCGATGCCAGCGCTTTCGACGGCATCCGGCTCATCGTGCGCGGCGATGGTGCCGATTACAATCTCCACCTGAAGACGCCGGCGACGACCCTGCCCTGGCAATCCTACCGGGCGACGTTCAGCACCGACGCGCACTGGCGTGAACAGCGGTTACCGTTCGCGGCCTTCGCGCCGCATCGCTTAGACGTTGCCTTGGATCCGAGTCGACTCGCGCGCCTTGGCATCGTCGCCATCGGCCGGGCGATGACGGCCGACGTCTGCATCGCCGAGATTGGATTCTACGCCGATTAGCGGCATGCACCGCACTGCCGGTTGCCTGCTCCGCATCCTCCCACCTCCGCGCAAGCAAGGACTCGGCAAGGCCCCAATCAAGGGTTCTATCGTCGAGACTATCCTTCAGAAAACACAGAGTTATCGTCTCTTCAAACATTTTTTCAAAGTTGCCGTAATCCCTTTGTCTTACAACGAAAATTAGCATTTTCGACCTTGACCTGTCGAAACCGGACTCTTAAGATTGGAGAAAAGTGGGGCGGAGTGGAGTCGGGGGGAGTGACCGACCGCCAGAAGAGGGCCGGTCATGTTTCGGGGGGCACACTTTCTGAGCCTAGACGCGAAAGGGCGTCTTGCGATCCCCTCGCGCCAACGCGAGCGGCTGACACAACTCTGCGACTCCCACCTGGTCATCACTGCCCACCCGCAGCGGTGCCTACTGATCTATCCAGAGCCCGGCTTTGCCGAGCTTGAGCGCAAGCTCAACGCGATGCCCGCGCATCTCGAGGAGACCACGGCGCTTCAGCGGCTGCTGATCGGTTACGCGAACGACGTCGACATGGACGCTCAGGGGCGCGTGCTCCTAACGCCAGCGCAGCGTGAATTCGCCGCCTTGGAGAAGCGCGTCGCACTGGTCGGCATGGTGAATCGCTTCGAACTCTGGGACGAGGCCGCCTGGCAGGCGACGATCAAGGAGGCTGAAGGGGTCGACCTCGCGAGGTTGGCCAACAATCAGGAAACGGCATCGTTCTCGTTCTAAACCTGAACCAGAACAGCAGCAAATACTATAGGGGGCGAGCCAGTCGATGGCATCGCATGAGCATGTCCCGGTGCTATTGGAAGAGAGCATGCAGGCTTTGGCAATCAGCACACATGGCCGCTACCTGGACGGCACCTTCGGTCGCGGTGGCCATGCCCGCGCGCTGCTAGCCCGGCTTGGGCCTGCGGGACGGCTGCTGGCCGTTGACCGCGATCCCGAGGCGCTCGCGGCCGGCCAAGCCCTGGCGGCCAGCGACCCGCGCGTGGAGGTCGAGCAGGCCCGCTACTCGCAGCTCCCAGCGCTTGCACGAGCGCGCGGCTGGACGGGGCGGATCAACGGCATCCTGCTCGATCTCGGCGTCTCCTCGCCGCAACTGGACCAACCCGCCCGTGGCTTCAGCTTCCATGCCGATGCCCCGCTCGACATGCGCATGGACCCAAGCAGCGGACAAAGTGCCGCCGACTGGCTTGCGAGCGCCAGCGAGCAGGCCATTGCCAGCGTCCTCAAGGAGCTTGGCGAGGAGCGTTTCGCCCGCCGCATCGCCCGTGCCGTCGTCGCCGCGCGGCAACAGCAGCCGCTCACCACGACCGGCCAGCTCGCCGCCCTGATCGAGCGCGCGGTGCCCACGCGCGAGCCCGGAAAGCACCCGGCCACGCGCAGCTTCCAGGCCATCCGCATCCAGATCAATGCCGAACTCGACGAATTACGCACCGGCCTCGCGGGCGTCTGCGAACTCCTCGCCAGCGGCGGTCGCCTGGTCGTGATCAGCTTCCATTCGCTCGAGGATCGGCTGGTGAAACGCTTTATCCGCGACGAGGCCCAGGGCGCGAACATCCCCAAAGGGGTGCCGGTGCGGGACGCCGAGCTGTGCCGACGCCTGCGGATCGTTGGTTCCCCGGTGCGGCCATCGGCTGCGGAAATCGAGCGCAACCCACGCGCGCGCAGCGCCGTGCTGCGCACTGCGGAGAGGCTGCCATGAAACGCCAAGGATCGCGCATCGGAGCCTTCATCGGGATTGGTCTACTCGGCCTCGCCGTGGTCACCACGGCCACCGCCGTGGTCTATGTCAAGTACCTGACCCGCGTCGAGTTCGTCGACCTGCAAGCGGTGCGCGCCGCACGCGATGCACTCGACGTCGAATGGGGTCGGCTGCGCATCGAAGAAGCGGCGATGGGCACGCAAACCCGCATCGAGCGCACCGCCCGCCAGTCGTTGAAGATGCACCTGCCGCGCACCGGTGAGCTGCGCGTCGTCGAGGTCAAGCGCGATGATCGGAGCTGATCTCAAGGTGGGACTCAAGGCGGGCCACAAGATGGGTCACACACAGGGCCGTCAACGGCGAGCGCCGGCACCGCATCCGCGCCTTGGCGGACATTTCGACACGCGTCGCATGCTCATCGGCCTGGTGCTGGCGACGGCCTTCGTCTCGGTGACCGCCAGCGCCTTCTATCGTCAGGTGGTCGAGACCGACTTCCTCAAGAATGAAGGCGCCAAGCGCTTTCTGCGCGACCGCGAGATCCCGGCCCGCCGCGGCATCATCATGGATCGCAATGGCGAGCCGCTCGCGATCAGCACCGCCGTGGCGACCATCTGGGCCGACCCCCAACACTTGATCGCGCGCGCCGACGCCTTCGAGGCCCTGGCCCGCGCGCTCGAGGAGCCGGAGGAGGCCTTGGCGGCACGGATCGCCCAATATGCGAACAAGGGCCGGCGCTACATGTACCTGCAGCGCCGGGTCGAACCGCACCGCGCGCGCGCGGTCGAGGACGTGGTCGAGACCTATCGCCTCGCCGGTGTGGGCATGGATACCGAGTACCGCCGCTTCTACCCAAGCGGCGAGATCCTGGGCCAGGTGGTGGGCTTCACCGGCATCGACAATCAGGGACAAGAAGGCATCGAGCTGATCCGTAACGACCAGCTCAAGGCCAATCCCGGCAAGCGCCGGGTGATCCAGGACGGGCATCGGCGCATCGTCGAGGAGGTCGAGCAGCTGCGCGCGCCAGTGCATGGCGAGGATGTCGTGCTCAGCATCGACCAACGGCTCCAGTTCCTAGCCTACCGCGAACTCAAACGCGCGGTCGACGAGCACCATGCCATCGGCGGCTCCGCCGCGCTGTTGGACGTGAGCACCGGCGAGATCCTCGCTTTGGTCAATCAGCCCTCGTTCAACCCCAATCAGCCGCGACGCGAATCCGCCGAGGCGCGCCGCAACCGCGCGCTCACCGATGTCTTCGAGCCCGGCTCCACGGTCAAGCCCTTCGTCATCGCCGCCGCGCTCGAGCGCGGCCTCGTCAAGCCGCACACCGCGATCGATACCTCGCCCGGCATGCTGCGTATCGGCGGAAACCGGGTGCGCGACTATCGCGACCTCGGACAGCTCGATACCACCAGCATCCTCACCAAATCCAGCAATGTCGGCGTGGTCAAGATCGCCCAGCAGATGGACCGGGCGGTGCTCTGGCAGCTCTATGGACACCTGGGCTTCGGCAAGACGACCGAGGTCGGCTTCCCCGGAGAACGCACCGGTTACCTGCCCCATTACGCAGACTGGTCCAGCTTCGAGCACGCCACACTGGCGTTCGGCTACGGGCTCAACGTCACCACCCTGCAGCTGGCCCAGGCCTACGCGATCATCGCCGCCGACGGCCTCAAGCGGCCCATGACCCTGTTCCGGCGCGATCGCATTCCGCCAGCCGAGCGGGTGTTTACACCTGAGACCGCGCGGGCCGTGCGACAGATGCTCGAAACCGTGATCTCGAACGACGGCACCGCCCGGCGCGCCGCGATTCCGGGGTATCGGGTGGCGGGCAAGACCGGCACCGCGAAAAAGGCGACGCCGAACGGTTACGTCGACGGCAAGTACCAATCCGTTTTCGTCGCCATGGTGCCGGCCACCGAGCCGCGTTTCGTGATGGTGGTGATGGTCGACGAGCCAAGCGGCAAGGACTATTACGGCGGCCTGGTCGCCGCGCCGACCTTCGCCAAGGTGATGCCGGCGGCGCTGCGGCTCTACAATGTCGCGCCCGATGACCCCAAGCATCCCCTGATCCTGACCTCGGCCCCGGAGGCCCAGCGATGAGCGCCGCACCCGCCTCAACACCCGCCGCCGCGAGCGATCCGCCCCGGTGGACGCTCGCCGCCGCAGCCGACGCCATCGGCGTGCGGCTCAGCGGGGCGGATTGCCCCTTCGACGGCGTGACCACGGACAGCCGAGGCGACTGTCGAGACCGCCTCTTCATCGCCCTGCGCGGGGAGCGTTTCGACGGCCACGACTATTTAGCCGAGGCCGCCGCCAACGGCGCCGTCGCCGCGCTGGTCGAGCAGGCGCTGGACAACAGCCCGCTGCCTCAGCTCATCGTTGAGGACAGCCGGCTCGCTCTTGGGCAACTGGCCGCCGCCTGGCGCGATCGCATCGCGGCGCGCGTGATCGCCATCACCGGCAGCAACGGCAAGACCACGGTCAAGGAGATGCTCGCCGCCATCCTCTCGGGCGTCGGCGCCACCTGCGCCACCGAGGGCAACCTCAACAACGACATCGGCATGCCGCTGACCCTGCTAGGCGCCCGCGACGAGCGGTTCCTGATCCTCGAGATGGGCGCCAACCATCATGGCGAGATCGCCACCCTCACCGAGATCGCGCGCCCCGATGTCGCGCTCATCACCAACGCCGGTCGCGCCCATCTCGAAGGTTTTGGCAGTGTCGAGGGCGTCGCCCACGCCAAGGGCGAGATCGCGCGCGGCCTCCCCGCCGACGGCACCTTCGTGTTCATGGCGGACGTACCCTGGACGCCACTCTGGCAGGATCTCGCCGAGGGGCGCCCAACCCTGAGCTTCGGCACCGGCCCCAGCGCCCAGGTGCGCGCCGACGAGCAGGCCATCACCCAGACCTGGGATGCCGACGGCTTCCGCAGTCGCTTCAGCGCGATGATCCATGGCGCCGAGCTTGAGATCGCGCTGCCCTTGGCCGGCTCCCACAATGTCCGCAACGCCCTAGCGGCGGTCGCCGGCGCTACGGCCTTGGGCATCGATCCAGACGCGATCCGCGCCGGACTCGAGCGCTTGCATCCAGTCAAGCGTCGCCTGCAGCCGCGCCGTACCCTGACCGGCGCCAAACTCATCGACGACAGCTATAACGCCAACCCGGACTCGCTCGCGGCTGCGGTGGATGTGCTCACCGCGTTGCCTCTACCGAGCGATGGGCGCCACCTGCTGGTGCTCGGGGATTTCGGTGAGCTGGGAGCCGACAGCGTCGAGGTGCACCACGAGATGGGCGTCGCGGCACGCGCAGCGGGCGCCAGCGCGCTCTATGCGGTCGGCGCGCTGAGCACGCACGCGGTCGCGGGCTTTGGCGAGGGCGCGCGGCATTTCACCGATCAACACACCTTAATCAAGACACTCAGCGCCGAGACCGGCCCGGCGGATGTGCTCTTGATCAAGGGCTCGCGCCGCGCGGCCATGGACCGCGTCGCCGATGCCCTATGCACGGACCTAGAGGAACACTAACGGATGCTTTTGCTCCTGACCGATTGGCTCAGCCAGTACCAGAGCGGTTTTACCGTCTTTCGCTATCTGACGCTGCGCGCCATCCTCGGCGGGCTGACCGCGCTCGCCATCTCGCTGCTGATCGGACGACCGTTGATCCGCTGGCTAAGCGCGTACAAGGTCGGCCAGACCGTGCGCGACGACGGCCCCAAGACCCATTTCTCCAAGGCCGGCACGCCGACCATGGGCGGCACCCTGATCCTGGTGGCGATCGCGGTCAGCACCCTGCTCTGGGCGGATCTGCACAATCGCTTCGTCTGGGTGGTGCTCCTGACCACACTCGCGTTCGGCGCCATTGGCCTGCTCGACGATTACCGCAAGCTCGTCCTGCGCGATCCGAAAGGACTGGCGGCGCGCTGGAAATATTTCTGGCAGACCGTCGCTGGCCTGGCCGCCGCGCTCTATCTCTATCTCAGCGCCACCACCGCCGGCGAGACCGCGCTGCTGGTGCCCTATCTGAAGGAGGTCAGCTTCCAGCTCGGCCCGGTCTTCATCCTTTTTGCTTACCTGGTGATCGTCGGCTCCAGCAACGCCGTGAACCTGACCGACGGCCTCGATGGCCTCGCCGTCTTACCCTCGGTGATGGTTGCGGGCGGCCTCGGCATCATGGTCTACGCCGCTGGCAATATCGAAATCGCGAGCTACCTGAAGATCCCCTATGTGCCCAATGTCGGCGAGGTGGTGATCTTCTGCGGCGCCCTTGCCGGGGCCGGGCTCGGCTTCCTCTGGTTCAACACCTATCCGGCCCAGGTCTTCATGGGCGATGTCGGCGCGCTGGCGCTCGGCGCCGCCTTGGGCGCCGTCGCCGTGGTCGCGAAGCAGGAGATCGTGCTCTTCATCATGGGCGGCATCTTCGTGCTCGAGACCCTCTCGGTGATGCTGCAGGTCGGCTCCTACAAGCTGACCGGTAAGCGCATCTTCCGCATGGCGCCGCTGCACCATCACTATGAACTTAAGGGTTGGCCGGAGCCGCGCGTTATCGTGCGGTTCTGGATCGTCACCGTGGTGTTGGTCCTGATCGGCTTGGCGAGCCTCAAGATCCGATGATGACGAACCGCACGCACAAGATCGTGGTTCTCGGGCTGGGCCAGACCGGTCTCTCCTGCGCTCGCTGGCTACATGCGCGGGGCAGCGAGGTGGCCGTGCTCGACTCGCGCACGTCACCGCCAGGGCTGGCACAACTGCAAGCGGAGCTGCCCGATGTCGCGGCCCTGCTCGGCGGCTTCGATGCGTCGGTTTTGCACGCTGCCGACGAGATCGTCGTCAGTCCTGGAGTGCCACTCGAGACGCCCGCGCTCCAGGCCGCAGCGGCAAAAGGCATCTCGATCATCGGTGATCTCGAGCTGTTCGCCCGCGCCGTGACGGCGCCGGTGATCGCGATCACCGGCTCCAACGGCAAGAGCACGGTGACCACCCTGGTCGGACAGATGCTGCGCCAAGCCGGGCTGAACCCTGCCGTCGGCGCCAACCTGGGCGTGCCGGCGCTCGACCTCCTCGCGAGCCATGCCGACTGGTATGTGCTCGAACTCTCGAGCTTTCAGCTCGAAACGACATCCTCGCTTCGGGTGCATGCGGCAACGGTGTTGAATCTCTCCGCCGACCACCTGGATCGTTATACGAGCCTGGCCGACTATGGCGCTGCCAAGGCGCGCATCTTCGCGCACGCCGAGCGCGCCATCGTCAACCGCGATGACCCGGTTGCCGCCGCACTCGCCAAGGGCGTGATCGAGCGGATTGGGTTCTCGCTCTCGGCCCCCTCGGGCGAGGCGGACTATGGGGTCTTGATGCACGCGCGCGAGCCCTGGATCGCGCGCGGCACGCGGCCATTGATGCCAGCCGCCGCGATGCCAGTCCCCGGTCGCCACAACCTGGCCAATGCCCTGGCCGCGCTGGCGCTCGCCGAGAGCGCGGGCATAGAGCCCGAGATCGGCTGCGAGGTCCTGCGCGATTTCAAGGGCCTGCCGCACCGCGGCGAGGTGGTCGCCGAGCGACGGGGCATCCGCTGGATCAACGATTCCAAGGGCACCAATCCCGGCGCCACTGTTGCCGCGCTCGCTGGGGTCGTCGCCGATGAACTCCCTCCTGGTGCGACGCCTCCTAGTGCGACCGATCCCGCCGCAACTGGACACGCCCGCGCCGTGCTCATCGCCGGCGGCGATGGCAAGGGCGCCGATTTCTCGCCGCTAGCACCGGTGGTACACCGCTGCGCCCGTGCCGTGGTGCTCATCGGCCGCGACGCGCCGCTGCTCGAGCAGGCCCTGCGGAACACCGTCCCATTAGAGCGCGCAGCGAACATGGAGGCGGCGGTGCGACTGGCCGACCGTCTCGCCGAACCCGGCGATTCCGTGCTGTTGTCCCCGGCTTGCGCGAGCTTCGATCAATTCGACGACTATCAGCATCGCGGCCGCGCCTTCGCCGCCGCTGTCGCGGAGTTGGACGCATGAGCGCGCCGCGTCCCGCCCCTCGTTCGCCGGCCATCCGCCCTGGTGCCACACCTAGGCACGGACGCCCACGTCGCCGCGACCAGATCGATTCACCCATCGACACTGCGTTGCTGGTCTGCGTGCTCGGTCTGCTCGGACTGGGATTCGTCATGGTGGCCTCGGCCTCGCTGCCGATCGGCACCCGTGACTATGCCGACCCCTTCTTCTTTGTGTTACGCCATGGCCTCGCCCTTTCCCTCGCCTTGGTCTGTGGCCTGGTCTGTTTTGCGATTCCGATCCAGGTCTGGGAACGCTCCGGCATTTGGCTCATGCTCTTTGTCTGCGCCTTGCTGCTGCTTGTGCTCATCCCGGGCATCGGCCGTACCGTCAATGGCGCCACGCGCTGGATTGCGCTCGGCGGCTTCAACCTGCAACCATCCGAGTTGATCAAATTCGCCTCGGTGATCTATATCTCGGGCTATCTGGTGCGACGCCAACTCGAGGTCACGACCTCCCTCATCGGCTTTGCGCGGCCCATGGTCCTGATCGGCATCGCCGCGAGCTTGATCATGGTGCAACCCGACTTTGGCACCACGGCCGTCTTACTCGCCACGGTGATGGCGCTGCTGCTGCTCGGTGGCGCCGCGCTCTGGCCGTTCGCGCTGCTGTTCAGCACGGTCGTATCCGGCATGGCGCTGCTGATCTGGATCGAGCCCTACCGCCTCGAACGGGTGACCTCGTTTCTCAAACCCTTCGATGACCCGTTCAACACCGGCTATCAGCTCAGCCACGCACTGATCGCGATGGGACGCGGGGAGTGGCTGGGCGTCGGACTCGGCAACGGCATTCAGAAGCAGTTCTATCTGCCCGAGGCGCATACCGACTTCCTGCTTGCGGTCATCGGCGAGGAACTCGGGATGCTCGGCGTGCTCGCGATCATCCTGACCTTTGCCTTCATCACCTGGCGCGCCTTCGCGATCGGCGCGCGCGCCCATGCCCTCGGTGCCTATTTCTCGGCCTATGCCGCGCATGGCCTGGGTCTGGTGCTCGGCATGCAGGCCTTCATCAGCGTCGGGGTGAATACCGGCCTGTTGCCGACCAAGGGCCTGCCGCTGCCCTTCATTAGCTATGGCAGCAATGCGCTCATCGTCTCGGTGATGATCGCCGCACTGCTGCTGCGCATCGATTTTGAATTACGCCGCAAGGAAGGCGCGCCTCTGCCCGCAGCCGGTGTCGGTCGCAGCATGCACGCGCCGGGGAGACTCAGATGGCGCCGCGTATAGTCATCATGGCCGGGGGAACCGGCGGCCATGTGTTCCCGGCGCTCGCTGTCGCCGAGGTGCTGCGCGCGCGCGGGGCCGAGGTGTGCTGGCTCGGCACCCAGGCCGGCATCGAGGCGCGGCTGGTGCCCGCGCATGACTTTGAGATCGACTGGCTCTCGATCACCGGTATCCGTGGTAAGGGTCCGCGCACTCTGCTGTCCGCGCCATTGCGGCTGGCGCTGGCGCTGCGCGAGGCCGGGCGAATTCTCAAGCGGCGCGATCCGCACGCCGTGCTCGGCATGGGCGGTTTCGTCTCCGGGCCAGGCGGCATCATGGCGCGTCTGCAGCGGCGGCCGTTGCTGATCCAAGAGCAGAACAGCGTGCCGGGCATGACCAATCAATGGCTGGCGCGGGTCGCCGATCGAGTGTTCCAAGCCTTCCCCGAGAGCTTCCCGGCCGCGCGGCGGGCAATCACCACCGGTAATCCGGTCCGCCCCGAGATCGCTGCGCTGCCAGCTCCCGGCGAGCGCCTCGCCGAACGCAACGGCCCCGCGCGGCTGCTGGTGCTCGGCGGTTCACTCGGGGCCCAGGCGCTGAACGAAACGCTGGCGCGTGCGCTCGCTGAGCTGCCGCCCGCGCTGCGTCCAACGGTGCGGCACCAGGCCGGCGAGCGCACCCTGGCACTGGCCCGCCAGGCCTACGCCGATGCCGGCATCGAGGCCGAGGTCAGCGCCTTCATCGCCGACATGGCGGCAGCCTATGCCTGGGCCGATCTAGTGGTCTGTCGTAGCGGCGCGCTCACCGTCGCCGAACTCGCGGCGGCCGGCTTGCCGGCCATCCTGGTGCCCTATCCGCACGCGGTCGATGATCATCAGGTCGGCAACGCGCGCTGGCTCAGCGAGGCCGGCGCCGCGCGGCTTTTGTTGCAACGCGAGATGAGCGTCGAGCGTCTCGCGAGCTTGCTGCGGGAGCTGCTCGCCGACCCCGCCCAACGGTTGCGCATGGCCGAGGCTGCGCGTGCGAAGGCCCAGCCGGAGGCCGCCGAGCGCATCGCCGACGCCTGTCTGGAGCTGGCGCGATGAATGCCGCCCATCGCATCCACAGCGCGGCCAACATGGGTCGCATGCGCCGTTTGCACTTCATCGGCATCGGCGGCGCCGGCATGAGCGGCATCGCCGAGCTGATGGCGAACCTGGGCTATGAGGTACAAGGCTCCGACCAGCGCGAGAACGAGGTCGTGCGCCGGCTCGGTGGACTGGGCGTGCACTGCTTCATCGGCCACCGGGCCGAGCAGGTGCAAGAAGTCGACGCCGTCGTCGTCTCGACCGCGATTGACGAGTCCAATCCCGAGATCCAGGCCGCGCGCGCCGCGCGCATCCCGGTGGTGCGCCGCGCCGAGATGCTGGCCGAGCTGATGCGCTTCCACTACGGCGTGGCCGTTGCCGGCACCCATGGCAAGACCACCACCACCAGCCTGATCGCGAGCGTGCTGGCCGAGGCCAACCTGGACCCAACCTTCGTCATCGGCGGCCTGCTCAACAGCGCCGGGGCCAACGCCAGGCTGGGCAGCAGCAAATATCTGATCGCCGAGGCCGACGAGAGCGACGCCTCCTTCCTCTATCTGCAACCGATGCTGGCGGTGGTCACCAACATCGATGCCGATCACATGAGCACCTACGGCAACGACTTTGATCGGCTGCGCGGTACATTTAAGGAATTCATCCATCACCTGCCCTTCTATGGGCTCGCGGTGCTCTGCGTCGATGATCCCGAGATTGCGGCCCTGATCCCATCGATCTCGCGTCCGGTGCGCACCTATGGCACCACGCCGGAGGCCGATGTGCGCGCGCTCAATCTCCGTCAGCAGGGGCTGCGGATGCATTTCGAGGTGCTGCACACGGACGCCGAGGAGCCGTTTCCGATCGCGCTCAACCTCCCCGGCCGGCACAACGTCCTGAACGCGCTCGCGGCGATTGCCATCGCGCTCGAACTCGGGATCGAGGAGATCGCAATCCAACAGGCGCTGAGCACCTTCGCCGGCATCGGTCGACGTTTCGTGGTCAGCGACTGCACGCTGTCGGATGGGCGCGCGGTCACGTTGATCGACGATTACGGCCATCATCCACGCGAACTTGCGGCGACCATCGAGGCCGCGCGTGGCGGTTGGCCCGGCCAGCGCTTGGTGTTGGTGTTTCAGCCGCATCGCTACTCGCGCACCCAGGAGCAGTTCGAGGACTTCGTGCAGGTGCTCTCCGAGGTCGATCTGCTGCTGCTGTGCGAGGTCTACCCGGCCGGCGAGCAGCCGATCCCCGGTGCCGACGGGCGCAGCCTGAGTCGGGCGATGCGCTCCCGGGGTCAGGTCGAGCCAGTGTTCGCCCAAGAGCTGAGTGAGGTCCCGGTCCTGCTCGAGAGCCTGCTCGAACCCGGCGACCTGCTCCTGATCTCCGGCGCCGGCGACATCGGCCAGCTCGCGGCGCGTCTGCCGAGCCTGCTCGGGGAGGCGCGGACATGAGTACGAGCACCGCCGGCATGAGTACGGGCATGAGTACGGGCATGAGCACGCGCACGGACACCAGCATGAGCAAGGTTACGGGCACAAGCGCGGGCATGGGCACTCGCAGCCTGCGCGGAACCCTGCTCCTGAACGAGCCTCTCAGCCGCTATACCAGTTGGCGCGTCGGCGGGCCGGCCAAGCGGCTCTATCGACCGGCCGATCAACAGGATCTCGCCTGCTTCCTTGCCGGTGTCGATGCCGATGAGCCACTGTTCTGGCTCGGGCTCGGCAGCAATCTGCTGATCAGCGATGCCGGTTTCCCCGGCACCGTGATTCATACCCAAGGCTGCTTGAACGCCATCGCCCAGCACGCCGTCACCCAGCGCTCGGGCGCGGCCGCCGCAGCCACGCTTCGCGTCGAGGCCGGCGCCAGTTGCGCCAAGCTCGCCCGCTTCGCCAGCCGCCTGGGCTTGGTTGGTGCCGAGTTTTTGGCTGGAATTCCCGGTACCATGGGCGGTGCCCTGGCCATGAACGCGGGTGCCTGGGGCGGCGAGACTTGGCCGCTGGTCGAACGCGTGCGCACCATCGATCGTCAGGGCCAGATCCGTGAACGCGAGCGCAGCGCCTTCCGCGCCGGGTATCGACAGGTGACGGGGCTGGAGGGCGAATGGTTCCTCAGCGCCGATCTGGTCCTCGCGTCCGGCGACAGCGAGGCCGCGCAAGCCCGCATCCGCACGCTGCTGGAGCAGCGCGCGGCCACGCAACCGATCGGCCTGCCGAGCTGCGGCTCGGTGTTCCGCAATCCCCCCGGGGATCACGCCGCGCGCTTGATCGAGGCCGCCGGTCTCAAGGGCCGACGCCTTGGTGGCGCCGAGGTCTCGCCCAAGCATGCCAATTTCATCATCAACCTGGGTGAGGCGAGCGCGCGCGAGATCGCCGGCCTGATCGACCTGGTCCAGGACGAGGTCGAGCGCCGCAGTGGGGTCCGTCTCCAGCCCGAGGTCCGCCGCCTGGGAGCGTTCTCATGAAAACCCTATTTCCCGCTCCGCTCAATCCGGCGCGCTACGGCCGGGTGGCCCTGATCCTCGGCGGTCACTCGGCAGAGCGCTCGATCTCGCTCAAGAGCGGCGCGGCGGTGTTGGCGGCGCTACGGCGGCTCGACATCGATGTGACGCCGATCGATCCGGCCGAGCTGCCGGGCAGTCGCTTCTTCGAGGCGCTCAGCCCCGCGCGCTTCGATCGCGCCTTCCTCATCTTGCATGGTCGCGGCGGCGAGGATGGCCAGATGCAGGGCGCGCTCGAGACCCTGGGGCTCGCCTACACCGGCTCCGGCGTGCTCGGTTCGGCGATCGCGATGGACAAATACCGCAGCAAACAGATCTGGAGCGGTGCCGGACTGCCCACCGCCGAGTGCGCGCTGATCCTCGACGAGGCCGATCTCGCGCCGGCGGCCGAACTTGGCTTTCCACTGATGATCAAGCCCGCGCACGAAGGCTCCAGTCTCGGCATGGCGCGCGTCGACGACCACGACCAACTCGCGCACGCCTGGCGCGAGGCGGCCAAGCTCGATGCCATCGTGCTCGCCGAGCGCTGGCTCACCGGGGCCGAGTACACCTGCGCGATCCTCGGCGACCAAGCGCTGCCGCTGATCCGCTTAGAGACACCGCACGTCTTCTACGACTTCGACGCCAAGTATCAGGCCGACAGCACCGCGTATCGCTGCCCCTGCGGGCTCCCGGACGCGCTCGAGGCCGAGTACCGGCAGCTCTGTCTGCACGCCTTCCGCAGCCTCGGCGCCAGCGGTTGGGGACGCGTCGACTTCATGCTCGATGCCAACGGCCTGCCGCGCCTGCTGGAGGTCAACACCATCCCCGGCATGACCGATCATAGTCTGGTGCCCATGGCCGCGCGCGCCGCCGGCATCGATTTTGACAGCCTCTGCGCGCGCATCCTCGAGACCAGCCTGCAAGAGGAGTGCATGTGATGACCGAGACCACCCGTTTGACCCTACTCGTGCGACTATCGAGCGCCCTGCTGCTGATCGGGGCACTGATCGGCGCCGGCTGGATTGCGCTACAGTGGGAGCCGGTACTGCTGCCGGTGCGCCTGGTCAGCATTGAGGGCGAGATGCACGGGCTCTCGCGCGATGAGTTGCAGCAGACCATCAGCGCCGAGATCAGCGGCGGCATCCTGACGCAAGACCTCACGACCTTGCGCACGCGCGTGCAGCGTTTACCCTGGGTCGAGCGCGCCACAGTGCGCCGTATCTGGCCCGATCGCATCCAGCTCACCGTGCACGAGCATACCGCCATCGCGCGTTGGAACGAAAACGGCCTAGTGACCGAGCGCGGTGTCGTGTTTCGCCCGAACGACGCTCGGCTACCGGCCGGGCTCGCCCGCCTCGGCGCCGCCGGCGATACGCACGCACCCGAGGTGGTCGCGCGCTTTCGCGATTGGGGCTCGCGTTTGCTCGCGCTCGGGCTGATCGTCGATGGGGTTCGCCGCGACGCGCGCGGCGACTGGTCGATTGAATTACTCGGCGGCACCAACGTTCTGCTCGGCACCGATGATGTCGAGCACCGCCTGCAGCGATTGGTCGCGGCTTACGGCGAGATCGAGGCCATTGGCACCCCCACCCGGCTCGATCTGCGCTACAGCAATGGGCTCGCCGTGCGCTGGCTGCCGGCCGGAAGCAGCGGTGGTGGCCCTAAGCGCATCGCGGCTAACTGACTCTCTATCGGAGCGCAACTGCATGGCAAGACGCAGTGAAAAAAACCTCGTCGTCGGACTCGATATCGGCACCTCGAAGGTGGCCGCCCTAGTCGGCGAGATCAAGGCCGATGACACCATCGAGGTCATCGGTGTCGGCATCCATCCCTCGCACGGGCTGAAAAAGGGCGTGGTGGTCGATATCGAGTCCACCGTGCAATCGATCCAGCGCGCGGTTGAGGAAGCCGAGCTGATGGCCGGCTGCGAGATCCATTCGGTGCATGCCGGCATTGGCGGCAGCCATATCCGCAGCCGCAACAGCGACGGCGTCACCGCGATCAAGGACCACGAGGTCAGCCAGAGCGATGTCGACCGCGTCATCGACGCGGCGCGCGCCGTGGCCATCCCGGCCGATCAGAAGATCCTGCACATCCTGCCGCAGGAATTCATCATCGACGACCAGGATGGCATCCGCGAGGCCATCGGCATGTGTGGCGTGCGCCTCGAGGCGCGCGTGCACATGGTCACCGGGGCGGTCAGTGCTGCCCAGAACGTCGTCAAGTGCATTCGCCGCTGCGGGCTCGAGGTCGATAACCTGGTGATCGGCCAGCTCAGTTCATCGCTCGCGGTGCTCAAGGAGGATGAAAAGGAGCTGGGTGTGTGCCTGGTCGATATCGGCGGCGGCACCACCGATCTGGCCGTGTTCACCGATGGCGCCATCCGTCATATCGCGGTGATCCCAATCGCCGGCGATCAGGTCACCAACGATATCGCCGTCGCCCTGCGCACGCCGACTCAACACGCCGAGGCGATCAAGATCGAGCACGGCTGCGCGCTGTCGTCGAAGGGCGGGCAGGAGACCATCGAGGTGCCGAGCATCGGTGAACGGCCACCTCGGCATCTCTCGCGCCAGACGCTCGCCGAGGTCATCGAGCCGCGCTACGAGGAGCTGCTCAATCTGCTCCAGGGCGAGCTCAGGCGCAGCGGTTTCGAGGAGTTGATCGCCGGCGGCGTCGTGCTCACCGGCGGCAGCGCGAAGATGGAGGGACTCGTCGATCTGGCCGAGGAGGTCTTCCACATGCCGGTGCGACTCGGACTGCCGCAGTCGGTCACGGGCATGGAAGACAGCATCGCCGACCCGGTCTACGCGGCCGGCGTTGGGCTTCTTATCTATGCCAAGCAGCACCGCTTCCCGGGTGCTGCGGATCCTCAAAGCGCGGGCGTTTGGGGGCGCCTGCGTGACTGGCTGAGCGGCAGCTTTTAACGCTGACAATCGGGCGAGACCGTCCCCGCAGCCCGAGGGGACAACGGGCAACGCAGTCGATTACAACAGCTATTTCGCGAGGTAACTGATATGAGCTTCGAGCTAATGGACACCCAGACTCAAAACGCCGTGATCAAGGTCATCGGTGTCGGTGGTGGCGGCGGTAATGCCGTCAATCATATGGCCGCCGCCAACATCGAGGGCGTGGAGTTCATCTGCGCCAATACCGATGCCCAAGCGTTGGAGAATCTCGCCATCAAGACCATCCTGCAGTTGGGCGCGGGCATCACCAAGGGACTGGGCGCCGGCGCCGACCCCGACGTCGGCCGCCGTGCCGCAGAGGAAGACCGCGATCGCATCAAGGACGTGCTGGATGGGGCGGACATGGTCTTCATTACCGCCGGCATGGGCGGCGGCACTGGCACCGGCGCCGCGCCGATCGTGGCCTCGGTCGCGCGCGAACTCGGCATCCTGACCGTGGCCGTGGTCAGCAAGCCGTTCGTGTTCGAGGGCGGCAAGCGCGCCAAGGTCGCCACCGACGGCATCCTCGAGCTGGAAAAGCACGTCGACTCATTGATCACCATCCCCAACGACAAGCTGCTCGCGGTGCTCGGCAAGCAAATGACCCTGCTCGATGCATTCAGCGCCGCCAACGATGTGCTGCTGAACGCCACCCAAGGCATCGCCGAACTGATCACCCGTCCTGGTCTGATCAATGTCGACTTCGCCGATGTCAAGACCGTGATGTCCGGCATGGGCGTCTCGATGATGGGCACCGGCTCGGCCACCGGCGAGAACCGCGCGCGCGAGGCCGCCGAGAAGGCCATCAACAGCCCGTTGCTGGAGGACATCGATCTTGCAGGTGCCAATGGCATCCTGGTCAACATCACCGCTGGCATGACGCTGACCATTGGTGAGTTCGACGAGGTCGGCAACACGGTGCGGGACTTCGCCGATGACAACGCGACCGTGGTGGTCGGCACCGTCATCGATCCAGAACTGGAAGAAGAGCTACGCGTGACCGTGGTCGCCACCGGACTCGGCGATCGCAAGGCCGAGCGCCTCGCGGCCCGGGGCGGCGAGCCGAAGATGCGCTTGGTCGAGAACGAACGCGACAGCACGGCACCGGATTACCGGGATATGGACCAGCCCGCCTATATCCGCAACAAACGGGCTGCGGGCGGCGGCGGTGAGGCCACCGCGACCGACCTCGACTATCTCGACATCCCGGCCTTCCTGCGCCGGCAAGCGGATTGATCGAAGACAGCCACTCACGCGGGTTATTGGATCCAAATCAGGCGGTGTGCTGGTCATGAGATTCAACGCTTGATAAAAATCCGGGAAAACCCTAACATTCGTGGTCTGTCAACGCATGCACCATGCTGAAGCCCAGGGAGGGGCGCTGCCGGCATACCCAGCTCTCATGATGCGGTCCTGTGCCAGGGTGCCGGTTACCGCAACGCTCGGAGGAGCGCCAATGATCCGCCAACGAACACTGAAGAATGTGATTCGGGCGACCGGCGTCGGTTTACACACCGGCGAGAAGGTCTATCTCACGCTCCGCCCGGCGGCGGCGGATACCGGTATCGTCTTTCGCCGCACCGATCTCGATCCGATCGTCGATCTTCGGACCAATCCACTGAATGTTGGCGACACGCGGCTCTCGACCACCCTGTGCAATGGCGACATTCGGGTCTCCACGGTCGAGCATCTGCTCTCGGCCTTCGCCGGCCTTGGGATCGACAATGCCTTTGTCGATCTGAGCGCGGCTGAGGTGCCGATCATGGATGGCAGTGCGGCGCCCTTCGTGTTCTTGCTCCAGTCCGCCGGCATCGAAGAGCAAAACCGTCCACGCCGCTTCATTGCGATCAAGAAGCCCATCGTGGTCGAGGATGGCGATAAATATGCGCGCTTCGATCCCTGGGATGGATTCAAGGTCGAATTCTCGATTGACTTCGATCACCCCGTCTTCGCATCGCGCTTGCAAACGGCCATGATCGATTTCTCCACGACCTCGTTCGTCAAGGAGATCAGTCGCGCGCGCACCTTTGGATTCTTGCGCGATATCGAGGCCTTGCAACAGCAAAACCTCGCGCTCGGCGGCAGTCTCGATAATGCCGTTGTGGTCGATGATTTCCGCGTGTTGAACGAAGGCGGTCTCCGTTACGAGGATGAATTCGTCAAGCACAAGATCCTGGATGCGATTGGCGATCTCTATTTGCTCGGGCATCCGCTCATCGGTGCGTTTCATGGCCATAAATCCGGTCACGCCTTGAACAATCGGTTGCTGCGCGCCCTGCTCGCCGATCAATCGGCCTGGGAAGAGGTCACCTTCGATGATAGCGTCGAACGACCCATTCGCTACGGACAGCCGATCACGGCGAATTGAGCCCATCCGGGAGTCATTCGCGGTGACTCACAGCGACACGCTCTCAAGACGGTGCTCGCTTGCAATCGCCTAGCGGTTTAGAATGGCGCGCACCCTAGGGTTCGCGCAAGGCGCTCGAGCGCCAATGACAGCTCGGAACGTCCGGCCTCGTTGCCATCCGGACTGCCGCGCGCGCGCTCGACTGCGGGGCTAGACACCGGCGGCGGATGCCGAGGGACGGATCGCACCCCGCGCGGCAGCACGCGTACCCGATAGGTCTCGACTTCAATGCCAGCGGGGGCAAGGCTGGCGATCAGTTCAGAACAAAGAAACCGAACACGGTCAACCCAGACAGGGGAATCAACACACAGCGTCAGTTCGCCCGCCAGCAGGGAAGCCTGATGGCAATGCCTTGCAATGTCTGCGGGCAAGTGGGTGCGAATCTCGCTCAGTAGCTGCTCGCGTCGCTCGACCTCATCGAGTAAGGCCGCGATGGGCTGACTTGCGCGTAAATGACGACGAATATGTGATGTTGACTTGGGCATGGATTGAGCCTCGGCGTTATCGAGAATGATGTCCACACGTCCGTTCGGCATGGCCGCGCAATCTTCGTCGCGCGTTATGACCGAATTTGATCACGACACGCAGCTTAGCGAGTTAGCCCGGCTGCGAGCGTGAATGACAAAACGGCTCGGAGAAACGATGCAACGGCTCAACGACAGTGACTCTCAATCCGGCTACAGCTCTGTAGCACTCCTTGCGGTGATGCTGATCGCCATGCTAGCAGGCACCACCGGCTTCTGGCTTGGTAAGCACCGCTTTTCGACACCCGCCCACATCGATCTAGAAACCGTCCTCACCCATGTCAACGCACGGCATGTCGACCGCGCTGAGCGCGATGATGAGGCCGAACTCGACAGTATCGCGATCCGCGTCGGGCAGCTCCAGGCCGAAGTCATCCGCATCAATGCGCTTGGCCAGCGCCTCGTCGAGATGTCCGGGCTCGACAGCGAGGAATTCGATTTTCTCCGCCCCGCCCCCTCGGGTGGCCCGGAGAAGGCAAGCCTGCGCGAGAACAGGGTCGATGAGGTTGCCCAGGATCTCGCCAAGGTGCTCGCCGAGATCGATGATCGCAAACGCAAGCTCGGCCTGCTCGAAACCCTGATCATGGAGCGCGACCTCAACAGTCAGGCGGTTCCAGATGGCTGGCCACTGACCACCGGCGGCGTGGTCACCTCAACCTTCGGACTGCGGCGCCATCCCATCACCGGGCGGCGCAGCATGCACAAGGGCATCGATATCGCCGCCAAGCACGGCGCCGACATCGTCGCCATGGCCGACGGCCTCGTGATCTTCTCCGGGCGCAAGAACGGCTATGGCAACATCGTCGAGATCCGGCATGCCGATGGCCTAGAGACCTGCTATGCGCACAACTCGCGCAACCTCGTCAGCGAGGGCGAGCTGGTCACCAAGGGACAGATCATCGCCAAGCTCGGCTCAACAGGACGCTCGACAGGTCCCCATGTCCACTTCGAGGTGCGACGTGAAGGCAAGGCCCTCGACCCCATGCGTTTCCTCGATCTCAACGAACGCTCGCGCCTCGCCCGTCTCTAGAATCTGTTGCCGCGCAACGGTCTTTCCAAGCCCCGCTCATCGAGCCTATCGCGCTGATCCCAGCGCCGCGCGACGGACGGGCTTGTGGACGCCAACCCCGCGAACGCCGGCAATCCTCTGCAGAGGGCTGCCGGCGTTCGCGGAGCCGGCACCATCCGGCGCTCGGGTCTGCGATCCCCCGGCGACTCCGGTATCATGCCGCGTCAATTCCAGCCCACTACCTAAAGAGCCCCAATCATGGCCCTACGCCTTTTCCGAAAGGTCTTCGGCAGCCGTAATGAGCGTTTGGTCAAGCGGTTGATGAAGTCCACCGAGCAGATCAACGCGCTCGAGGACAGCCTCACCACGCTCTCCGACGAGGAGCTGCGTGCGCGCACCGGTGTCTTTCGTGAGCGGCTCGCCGAGGGCGCTACCCTCGATGACCTCCTGCCCGAGGCCTTCGCCGTCGTGCGCGAGGCCGGCAAGCGCGTGCTCGGCATGCGCCACTTCGATGTCCAGCTCGTCGGCGGCATGGTCTTGCACGACGGCAAGATCGCCGAGATGCGCACCGGCGAGGGCAAGACCCTCGTCGCCACTCTCGCCGCCTATCTCAATGCCCTGCCCGAGAAGGGCGTACACATTGTCACCGTGAACGACTACCTGGCGCGGCGCGACGCGACCTGGATGGGTCAGCTCTATCATGCGCTCGGTCTTAACGTCGGTGTCATCAATAGCTCCGGGGGTATGGGGCCGGACAACGCCTCGTTCCTGTTCGACCCGAACTATGAGCCGCCCGAGCAAGAGGGCTACCGGCATCTGCGTCGCGCCACCCGCCGCGAGACCTATCATGCCGACATCACCTACGGCACCAATAACGAATTCGGCTTCGACTACCTGCGCGATAACATGGCGTTCACGCCCGAGCAGCGGGTACAGCGCGATCCCTACTACGCGATCGTCGACGAGGTCGACTCGATCCTGATCGACGAGGCGCGCACCCCGCTGATCATCTCCGGGCCGTCGGAGGGCAACACCGAACTCTATACCAAGATCGACACGATCATCCCGAGCCTGACACGCCAGGAGCCGATCAAGAACGAAGAGGGCCAGCCCGACTTCGGCCCCGGTGATTACTCGGTCGATGAAAAGGCGCGCCAGGTCTACCTCAGCGAGGAAGGCCACGAGAAGGTCGAGCAACAGCTCGCCGAGCTGGGCCTGCTCGGCGCGGGCGAGAGCCTCTATGACGCCGGCAACATCGTGCTCATGCACCATGTCTACGCCGCGCTGCGAGCGCACGCGCTGTTCCAGAAAAACGTCGACTACATCGTCCGCGAGGGGCAGATCATCATCGTCGACGAGTTCACCGGCCGCACCATGCCGGGCCGGCGCTGGTCCGAGGGTCTGCATCAGGCGGTCGAGGCCAAGGAAGGCGTCGCAATCCAGCAGGAGAACCAGACGCTGGCCTCGATCACCTTCCAGAACCTGTTCCGACTCTACCCGAAGCTCGCCGGCATGACCGGCACCGCCGACACCGAGGCGTTCGAGTTCCAGAGCATCTATGGGCTCGAGGTCACGGTGATCCCCACCAATCAGCCAATGGTCCGCGATGATCGCGGCGATCTGATCTATCTGACCCAGGAAGAAAAGTACCGCGCGATCATCGAGGACATCCGCGATTGCGTCGAACGCGGCCAGCCGGTGCTGGTCGGCACCGCCTCGATCGAGACCTCGGAGCTGGTCTCGCAGAAGCTCAAGGACGCGAAGATCCCGCATGAGGTCTTGAACGCCAAGCAGCACGAGCGCGAGGCCGGCATCATCGCGCGGGCCGGCGAGTCCAGCGCGGTGACCATTGCCACCAACATGGCGGGCCGTGGCACCGACATCGTGCTCGGCGGCAACCTCGATGCCGAACTCGAAAAGGCAGTCAACGAGTCTGATCGCAGGCGCATCAAGGCCGACTGGAACCGCCGCCATGCCCAGGTCATCAAGGCCGGCGGCCTGCATGTGATCGGCACCGAGCGCCACGAATCCCGTCGCATCGACAACCAGCTGCGCGGGCGCTCCGGGCGCCAGGGTGATCCGGGCTCGACCCGCTTCTATCTCTCATTGCAAGACAACCTGATGCGCATCTTCGCCTCCGAGCGCGTGGCCAATATGATGCAGCGCCTCGGCATGCAGGATGGCGAGGCGATCGAGCACCCCTGGGTGACCAAGGCGATCGAAAACGCTCAGCGCAAGGTCGAGGGGCGCAACTTCGATATCCGCAAGCAGTTGCTCGACTACGACGACGTCGCCAACGATCAGCGCAAGGTGATCTATCAGCAGCGCCGCGAACTCATGGATAACGACGATGTCTCCGAGACCATCGTCGCGATGCGCCAGGACGTGCTCAACGAGCTGATCAACAGCCATATCCCGCCACGAAGCCTCGAGGAGCAATGGGATGTGGCTGGGCTCAGTGCGGCGTTGCAGGATGCCTACGGTGGCGACTGGCCGATCCAGCACTGGCTCGATGAGGACGACGAGCTGCACGAGGAGACCTTGCGCCAGCGCATCGTCGCCCAGCTCGAGGCCCAGGCGGCTGAAAAGGAGACGCTGGTCGGCGCAAAGAACATGCGCCAGATCGAGAAGGCGGTGATGCTGCAGACCCTCGATACCCAGTGGAAGGACCATCTCTCGCAGATGGACTACCTGCGCCAAGGCATCCATCTGCGCGGCTATGCGCAAAAGAATCCGAAGCAGGAGTACAAGCGCGAGGCCTTCGAGATGTTCTCGGCGATGCTCGCGAGCATCAAACAGGATGTGGTCAAGACCTTGGCGCGGATGCAGCTGCAGATGCCTGAGGACATCCTGCCACGAGGACCGAGTCCAGAGGCGTTCCAGTTCAAACACGAAGCCTTCAAGGGACTACCCGCCACGGCCAAACAGGCCGCCGAGGCCGGCGCCGGGCCGGCGCCGCATCAGGCTGCGGCGAGCGACACCCATCGCCCGGACGACGCCGAGGAGGCGCAGCCCTTCGTGCGCGATGGTCGCAAGGTCGGTCGCAACGAACCCTGTCCCTGCGGCTCGGGGAAGAAGTACAAGCAATGCCATGGGCGCGTCGCTTGATGCCCAGCGAGTCACCGATGCCCAATCACGCCTCTATTCGTGGCGTCCGTGTCGCCGCCGTGCCGGCCGCAATCCGCTATCGCGATCGCGATGACCTGGTCTTGATCGAGCTGCCGGAGGGAACCGCTTGTGCGGCGACCTTCACCCGTAATGCCTTCTGCGCGGCGCCGGTCACCGTTGCGCGTGAGCATCTGGCGACAGCCGCCCCACGCTGGCTGTTGATCAATGCCGGCAACGCCAATGCTGGCACGGGTCGCCGGGGGCTTGAAGACGCTGCGGCCTGCTGTCAGGCATTAGCGGCGCTGAGCGCTGTGGAACCGGCTCGGGTGTTGCCCTTCTCGACCGGCGTGATTGGTGACTATCTGCCGGTCGATCGGCTCACGGCGGCACTGCCGACGGCGCTCTCGGCCCTCGACGAGGACGGCTGGGACGCCGCCGCGCGCGCGATCATGACCACCGATACCCAGCCCAAACGCGCGACGCGACAATGGAGGCTCGGCGACCGGCAGGCGACCTTGACCGGCATCGCCAAGGGCGCCGGCATGATTCGGCCCGATATGGCGACCATGCTTGCCTTCATCGCCACCGACGCGGCGATCGAACCGGGGCTGCTGCAACAGTGCCTGAGTCAGGCCGTGGATGGCTCGTTCAATGCGATCAGCATCGACGGCGATACCTCGACCAATGATGCCTGCGTGCTGGCCGCCGCCGGCACCTTGGGCAATCCACCGCTCGATGATCCCAACGCGCCTGAATTCATCGCCTTTCAGCAGGCACTCGCCGCGCTCTGCGAGGAACTGGCGCGCGCCATCGTCGCCGACGGCGAAGGCGCGACCAAGCTGGTCAGCATCGAGGTCAGCGAGGCGCGCGCCCCAGCCGAGGCTCGCCAGGTCGCCGAGACCATCGCGCATTCGCCCTTGGTGAAGACCGCGCTCTTTGCCTCGGACCCGAACTGGGGGCGCATCCTGGCCGCTGTGGGGCGCGCGGGTCTGGAGGCACTAGACATCGACAGGGTGCGCATCTGGCTCGACGAGGTGCTGATCGTCTCCGGCGGGGGCCGCGATCCGAGCTATGAGGAGACCGCCGGACGCGCCGTGATGGCCCAGGAGGCGTTCAGCATTCGGGTCGCGCTTGGCCGGGGCAGCGCCAGCGCACGACTGCTGACCTGTGATCTCTCCTATGAATACGTCCGCATCAATGCCGAGTACCGGACCTAGAGTTGGGCTAATCCATGTCGCTGCTGGGGTTCTGACTGATCGCGACGGGCGAGTTCTGATCGCCCAGCGCCCCATCGGCACGCACCAAGGCGGCCTCTGGGAGTTTCCGGGCGGAAAGCTGGAGCCCGGCGAGCCCGTCGAGCAGGGCCTTGCCCGCGAACTCAACGAGGAACTCGGCATTCAGGTGATCGCCTCGAGGCCGCTGATCCGCCTGCGGCACGATTATGGCGATCGCCTCGTCCTACTCGACATCCATCGCGTGCTCGACTACCAGGGCACGCCCAGCGGGTGCGAGGGTCAAGCGTTGGATTGGCAGCGCCCAGAACACATGGACCCCGCGCGCTTCCCGGCCGCAGACCGCCCCGTCATTAGTGCGTTACGTCTGCCGAACCGCTATCTGATCACGGGTGCCGGTGCCGATATCGGTGCCAATGCCGGACCCAGCGACCCGGACGCCTTCGTCGCCCGACTCGAGCGGGTTCTAGCGCGTGCCGCTCCGCGCATCGTCCAACTGCGCGCGCCTGGACTTGATGCCAAGGCCTATGCCCAGCTCGCCCAGTGGTGCGCCAGCGTTTGCCGCGATACCCAGGCCCGGTTGCTGCTGAACTGCGATCCCAAGCTCGCCGCCGAATTGCCCGGCACCGGCCTGCATCTGACCGAGGCCCGGCTTTCGGCATTGACCGAACGCCCCAAGATCGGCAAGCCGCTGATCGGTGCTTCTTGTCACAGTGCAAACGCGCTGGCCAAGGCGGCCGAACTCGGGCTCGACTACGCGCTGCTCTCACCCGTGCGACGCACGCGCAGCCATGCCGATGCGATCCCGCTGGGTTGGTCGCGCTTCGCCGAGCTGGTTGAGGATGCCTGCCTGCCGGTCTATGCCTTGGGCGGTGTCGACGAGGCCGATCTCGACACCGCCATTCGCCATGGCGCCCAGGGCGTCGCTGGCATCAGCGGCTTTTGGGGTTGATCAGCGGTGCCTGCGGCAACAGCTGGGAAGCTCGCGCCTCGCTCAGAGCGGAAGCACTCCCCATAGGAGCAGGAGGATCACCGCGAACGCGCCAACCGCATGCAGCAATCGGTCGTGCCACCGATGCTGGCGATGCAGCGCCTCGATGCGGCGATCGAGACTGGCACGCTCGGCAAGCGCGGGCTCGATGAAGGTGCGGCGGTGATCAAGCTCGATGGCATCGGCCGCGATCACCGCTTCCTCGAGCGTCACCGCGTAGCGACGCGGTTCCAGGGTGATGAGCTGGCGATGCAGGCGCTCATGCAGATGCATCAAGGCGGCATCGATATCGTCGAAGCAAGCGGCGAACCCCAGCCCGGGGTGATCGGGCCGGGGTTCGTGATCCCGCGTACTGACCAACACCACATCCGTTTGATCTGGCGGTTGATCAGGCGGAATCTCGAGCAGTAAGTAGCCTTTTTGCATCAGTGTCGTAGTGGTGCACTCAATGCGCCTTGCGGCTCTCGTCGTCCATGACGCTCCCCGGTCAGGCCGCCGTCCAGCACTGGTCCGCCTGGTGGCTCAACCAACCTCGGCGACCAGCTCCCAGTTGCACTGATCAATCAGCTCTAGCGTCTCGCGTTTCAGGGGCGCGCGCTGGTCGGGTTTGAATTCGCGGCCGTTCGACCAGGCCTGCTCGGCGAGTTCGGCCTCTAACTGCAGCCCCTGGCGACGGAGATGCCATAAGGTATGGGTTTGTTTCGGAGTCATCATTCATGCCTCAATCTGGCAGGCCACTGGGATAGCGATGACGTGACCTGAATTATTAATTGCTCATATACCATACTCTGATCGTCTCCGCAGATCATCCGCCGCCGTGATCGTCCAAGACGTGCGTCTAAAAGGCGACAGGTTGTGCCGGCCTAGGTGCCGATAGCATAGCGTAATCAGCGCTCCTGCCAAACACCGCCGGCATCGCCACAGGCTTGTTCGCGCTGGGTGTCGGCGCGAAATGCTGCGCCGCGTCAATCGATCAGCCCCTAACGGCTTTTCTCGCAAGCGGATCGGCCTTATGTTGAGAACGCGACACGTTTCTACCTCCTGTCGATCAGTCGTCCCTGAGCAGAATCATTGAGATGGACCAACGGGTATCAATCCCTCTAACCTTGGCGCAATTACCGGTGGGCGCCTCCGCCGTGGTCACCCAGATCGTTGGTGGTCATGAGCTGCACCGCAAGCTGCGCGGACTCGGCATCCGCCTCGGCACCGAGCTACGGGTCGAGCATCGACGCGGCTCGGGGCTCGTGGTGTCGGCCGGCAATACGCGCATCGCGCTGGGCGGCGGCATCGTCGAGAAGCTGACCGTCAGCAGGCTCGACCAGCCCTCGAACTCAGCGCCCCAACCCGACTAGACCCGACGAGCGAGGCATCCGCCTCTCATGGAGCCGCGCCGCGATGAATCGCAAGCCTGACGAGCCAAACACTTCGACGCCGTCCAAGGCGCCCTTGATCCTGGCGCTGGCCGGCAATCCCAACTGCGGCAAATCCGCGCTGTTCAACGCGCTCACCGGGATTCGCCAAACCACAGGCAACTGGCCTGGGGTCACGGTCGAGCGCCGCGAAGGCCGCAGCGAACTCGATGGCCGCCCCGTGCGCGTGATCGACCTCCCCGGCATCTACTCCCTAGACGCGGACTCACTCGACGAACAGGTCACCCGTGACTATCTGTTGAGTCGCGAGGCGGATCTGATCATCAATGTCGCCGATGCCTCCAATCTCGAGCGCAACCTCTATCTGACCATCCAGCTCCTGGAACTCGATGTCCCGGTCGTGCTGGCGCTCAATATGATGGACGTCGCGCGCAAGCGCGGCATCGCGTTCGACACCGACGCCCTTGCCGAGAAACTCGGCTGCCCGGTGGTGCCAGTGGTCGCGGTCTCCAAGGAGGGCATCACCGAACTCAGCGCGCGGGCACTCGCCGTCGCCGATGGCCGCGAGCCCGGCGGTCATGCGCTCGGCCATGATGAGATCGTTGAACAGGCCATTGCCGAGCTGGCCCCCAGACTCAGCGGCGAGTCCGAGCGCAATCAGCGCTGGCGCGCGTTGAAGCTGATCGAGACCGGTCCCGAGGCTCAGACCCAAACCCGACAGGCCCCCGAACTCGAGGAACGGATACAGCATTGGCGCCGGGCGATTGCCGCGCGCTCCGGCGAGGACGCTGACATCCAGATCGCCGACACCCGCTTCGCGCATGCGCACGCGCTGGCCAAGACTGTGCAGCGCCAGCGCGGTGGCGCCGGTGGTCATCTGTCCGATGCCATCGACCGCGTCGTCCTCAGCCGCCTCTGGGGCATCCCGCTGTTCCTGGCGATGATGTACCTGATGTTCGTGTTCACCATCAACATCGGCGGCGCCTTCATCGACCTGTTCGACGGCGTGGCCAGCGCATTGTTCGTCGATGGCCTGGGCGCGCTGCTGGGCCAGCTCGGCGCCCCGGATTGGCTCCGGCTGATCCTGGCCGATGGTGTTGGCGCCGGCCTCACCGTGGTCGCTACCTTCATCCCGATCATCGCCAGCCTCTACATCTTCCTCTCCGCGCTCGAGGATTCCGGCTACATGGCGCGCGCGGCCTTCGTCATGGATCGCTTCATGCGCTCGATCGGGCTGCCCGGCAAGGCCTTCGTGCCGTTGATCGTCGGCTTCGGCTGCAACGTCCCCGCAGTGATGGCGACGCGCACGCTCGAGAACGAGCGCGAGCGCAAGCTCGCCATCCTGATGAACCCCTTCATGTCCTGCGGCGCAAGGTTACCCGTCTACGTGCTCTTCGCCGCCGCCTTCTTTCCGCATTCCGGCCAGAACGTCGTCTTTGCCCTCTATCTGACCGGCATCGCGATCGCGCTGCTCACCGGCCTGGTCATGAAACGGACCCTGCTCGCCGGCACCAGCACGGGCTTTATGATGGAGCTGCCGCCCTATCACATGCCCCGGCCGCGTGGGGTCTTGCTGCGGACCTGGGATCGAGTCAAGCTGTTCCTGCGCGAGGCGGGTAAGGTCATCATCATCATGGTCGTGATCCTGAACCTGCTCAGCTCGATCGGCACCGACGGCCGCCTGGATCAAACCGACAGCGACGACTCGATCCTAGCCGCAGCAAGCCGTCTGGCCACGCCCTTGTTCGCGCCCATGGGGATCGGCCAAGACAACTGGCCCGCCGTGCTCGGCATCTTCTCCGGTGTGTTGGCCAAAGAGGTCATCGTCGGCACCCTGGATAGCCTGTATAGCCGTCTCGCGGTCGAAGCCGCGCCCGAGGAGGATCAGCCCTTCCGTCTGGGGCCGGCGCTCGGCGCCGCGCTCGCCACGGTCCCGGCCAATCTGAGCGAGGTGGGCCGCAGCATCGCCGATCCGCTGGGGGTGGGGATTGGAGCGGAGGTTGATCCTGACGCGATCGCCGCCGAGCAAACGCTCACACCCGGCACCTTCGGCGCGATGGAAGCGCGCTTCGACGGGCGTGCTGGTGCCTTTGCCTATCTGCTGTTCGTGCTGCTCTACTTCCCCTGTGTGGCCACCCTGGGTGCCATCGTGCGCGAGGCCGGCGCTCCGTGGGCCAGCTTCGTGGCCGCCTGGACGACGGGTATCGCCTACATCACCGCGACCCTGTTCTACCAAACGCTGACCTTCGAGCGGCATCCGCTCGCCTCCGGGATCTGGATCGGCGCCTTGCTCGTGCTCCTGATCTTGATCTTCACCGGCCTCCGCCTATGGGGCCAGCGCGGTCGGACGATGTCCCTCGGCACCGCGTGCGAACACGTCTGATGTTGATCCAAGCCCGCGATCTGGTGCGCCAGCAGGGCCTGGCCTCGCTGCAGGAGGTGGCCTTGCAGCTCAGCGTCTCGACCGAGGTCGCGCGGGCGCTGCTTGAGAAGTGGGTCGAGAAGGGACGCATCGAGCGCCTCCCAACACCCACCGCTTGCAGCGGCTGCACCCTCTGTGACAGCGCGCCGCGCGAACTCTATCGCTGGTCCGAAGTCAGCGATGACAGCGGCGCTCACTCCCTGTCCGGCCACAGCTCCAAGGTGCCGAGCACTTGCTCTGCGGCGGGGCCCTCCCAGGGCCAGGGATGCGATTGGCCCGATAACCAGTCATCGAGCTGATCGGCGCGGAAACGCGACAGGCGATGCCCGGATTGCCCAAGCGGCAGGGTGCCGCGCGTCGCGCCCCAGTCGCTCGGCGCGAACACCACCCGCATCGAGGCGACATTGCCGATCTCGCGCGGATGCGTCAGCGGTGCCAGGGCCACGTCGATGGTGCCATGATCGCCGCCACGGCCGATGGGCCCAAGGTTGAAAAGCGCCCCGAGCAGTGGCTGCCCGTCGAAGGCATGCGGGAAGGTCAGCCGACGAAGCTGGGCCAAGGTCGGCGTCTCCTCCTCCAGCGGCACAGCCTCTTGTAAGGCGCGCGCCGTCGCATGCAGTGCCCGCGCCCAGATCGCGGCTGGGCCCTCCTGTTGCTCCGGCGTCTCGCGATCGTCCCAAAAGCGCGATTGGTCACTGCGCATCGCCTCGGCCAGCGGTCCGTAGGTGCGGGTCTCCAATCCCATCAGCAGTTCCAGATCCGGTCCCAGTTCGTCGCCGTAGAGCGCCCGATAGAGGGCTGGGCGCAACAGCACGAAGAACGCGGCCGGCCGGCTGTCCTCCGAAAAATCACCCGACCACTCCAGCAGCCGTGTCTCCGCGAGACGAGCCGCCGCTGGATCGAGGCGCTTGATCTCGGGGAGATGCCGCCGCAAGGAGGCCAAGTAGAGCGTCGTCTCCAGGCTGACGCGATCGGACTGCATGCGTTCCATCCGACCGAGATCGAACGCTCCTGGCCGATCCAGCAGCGCCTTGATCCGTTGCGCCCGGAACGGCGCCAGCCAGGAATGGCCGATCACCAGCCTGTCCTCGCCGCCTGCGGTCATCGCGTCGTTGGCGCTGACCAAGCGTTCGCTGTCCGGATCGGAAATGCCGGGATTGCGCGCGAATGGCAGGTAACCGTTCCAACCATAGCCAGACTCCCAACCTGGCGCCGGAAAGGCCCCGCTGCCGCGTCCACGGCGCGGCATGAGGCCCGACACCTGCCAGGCGATCCGGCCATTGCGATGCGCGAAGAGCAGGCTCAGCGCGACCTGGCGAAAATCCTCGGCGGCCGCGCGCGCCTCCTCGATGCTGGTCGCGGTATTGAGCCGCCACAGGCCGACGAAGGCGCGATCCGGGCGATCGAAGGTCGTGCGCAGGGCGATGCGCTCGCGCGGGCGGCGCACCGCCGCGAGACCGGCGGGATTTGCATCCGGTGTCTCCAGCAAGGCATCGATCAGCACCCCATGACGGGTCGAGCGAATCGGCAGCGCGATCGTCTCTTGCAGCCCTTCGGAGGCACCTGCCACCGTGATCCGCTCGACCCGCACCTCGATCGGCTCCCAGCGGCCATCGGGTCGCAACACCTGCGTGCCATCCTCACTGACACGCTCCAAAAAGACATCCTGCGTATCGGCCACGGCAGCGGTGATCCCCCAGGCCAGGTGCTCATTGTGCCCGAGCAGGATCCAAGGCACGCCTGGTAGGCTGACGCCAGCGGCGTGATAATCCGGCGCCTGCATCTCCAGCTCGTACCAGGAACTCGGGAGCGACACGAACAGATGCGGATCATTCGCGAGCAGCGCGGCACCATCGCGGGTCCGCTGCCCGGTGATGGCCCAGGCATTGCTCAGGGCCTGGGCGGCACGGTCCACCCTCGCCGACGCTGGCGCCGATATCGAGGCAAGCGGCATCGAGGCAGGACGCCTCCCGGAGGCGAGCCGATAATCCGGCAGCTCGAACGCATCGGCGGGTGCCGGTTCGCCGACATCGGTCGGAAACAGCTCCAACGCGCGGGCATTGCCCAAGCGTTGCGCGAGCCGCAGAAAGACCAGCTCCTCGGCAAGATTCCCCGAGTTGAGCCACGCCATGTAGGCACCGACAAGCAGGCTATCGCCTGGCTGCCAGGGGCTGGGCTCGAGCCCAAGCACCTGGTATTCGAGCGGCAAACGGCGCTCCGCGATCGCCTGGTGCAGATAGGCATTGACGCCATCGGCGTAGCGCCGCAGCAAGCGTTGCCAGCGTGGTTCGAGCGCATCAAGAGACATTTGTGCCGCATGGGGCAGTCCGATCGTGCGGTAGAAACGATCGGCGACCAGCGCACCCTCGCCAAAGAGTTCGGCCAGACGTCCACCCGCGAGCCGGCGTAACAGATCCATCTGCCAGAGCCGCTCGCGGGCGACGACGAACCCTTGGGCGAGGAGCAGATCATCGAGGCTTTCGGCCTGGATGCTCGGCACCGCGTGAGGACCGTAGCGCACCGTCACCGGCTGTTCGAGCGCGGCGAGCTTCAGGTGACCGTCGTAGCTCGGATTGGGGCGATGCAGCCACCAATACAGCAGCCCTGCGACGACAAGGAGCGTCACGGCGAAGCCGAGTAAAAGCCAACGCCATCGCGAGCGCATGCGAGTGAGCAAAGATCAGCGTCGGATGGAAGCGCGCGCCAGACCCAACGGAACCGGCGCCGGCCAAACGGCTCAGCGCTGGCCAGCGCCGATCGGGTCCGACTAATTGCGCAGTGCCTTGACCTCCTTTGCGGTCACCGGGGGCGCATCATTACCCCAGTTGGCGCGGATATAGCTCGCGACGGTGGCTAGCTGCTCGTCGCTCAGCACCGAGCCGAACGAGGGCATCACCACATGCGCCGAGAACGCCTCCGAGGGATCGGCCGGGGCACCGAGCAACAGGGTCTTGAGCACATCATTCGGCTGCTCCTGGTTGACCACTGGATTGCCGCGCAACGCCGGGAAATAGGGTTTCAAGCCCTGACCATGATCCTGATGGCAAGCGCTGCAGTTCTTGACGTAGAGCGCACGCCCCTGCTTGTACTGCTCCTCGGTCAGCATCTCCGGCACCCGAGGCTGATGGCTCGGCTCGGTCTTCGCCGGCATATCCTTCAGGTAGACGGCCATCGCGCGTAAGTCGGAGGCCGCTAGCTTCGAGAGACTCTCATGCACCACTTCGGCCATCGGCCCCAAGGCCGCAGTTGCCGGGGCATCACTCGGATCCGCCTCGGCCGAATCAGCCGAATCGGAATCGGTCGGCGCCAACCCAGTCCGCAGGAAGGTGGCAAGCTCATCAACGCTCCAACGACCAAGACCCTGATGGAGATCGGAGGTCAAGTTCGGCGCATACCAGCCATCGATGATCGCCCCCGTCATCGCCTTCGAAGGTTCGGTGGCTCCGGCCAGATTGCGCGGGGTATGGCAGGAGCCACAATGGCCGAGGCCCTCGACCAGATAGGCACCACGATTCCATTCATCGCCGCGCTCGGGGTCGGGCTCGAAACGACCTTTTTCTAAGTAGATCATCTGCCAGCCGAACATCAAATCACGCGCCGAGAACGGCCACCGCAGATCGGTCTCCGGCGGCTGATAATTCGAAGGCTCGAGCGACATCAGGTAGTCCTTGATCGCCAGCAGATCATCGTCCTTGACCTTGGTGTACGACGGATAGGGCAGCGCCGGGTAATAGGGCAGCCCGCTTGGCGAGATGCCATCCTGCAAGGCATGCAGGAAATCCTCATCGCTGAACGAGCCGATGCCAGAACCCTTCGAGGGCGTGATATTCGGCGTATAGAGCGTGCCGAACGGGGTTTCGATCGGCAAACCACCCTCGAACGGCTTGCCATCAGGGCGTGTATGGCAAGCGGCGCAATCACCCGCGATCGCCATGTATCGACCGTACACCAACCGGCCTTCGGATAGATCACTGGCGGCGGGCGCGGTTTCGGCTGGCTCATCACCAGCAACCGCGAGCGCGCTGGCGCACAGTAGGCCAGCCGTCAAACTCAGAGCGCGAAAACGCATAACCGATCTCTCCATCTGCAGCGGGATGAGTTGGGTTCAGAAGGCAAGGGTTCCATGTCCGGTCGCGTCCTTATCGAACACATCCAGATAGGCGGTGAAGATGGATAGGATCACCAAGGCCGCGAACAGGAGCATCAGCGGGATCAACAGGAGCATCAGCACCACGATCAACGTCTCCGAGAGGGTGCCCAAGAGCGCTGTCAGTAGACCGAAGATCAAGCTGGCACCCACCAGGATAAACAACAACGCCAATCCGTAGACGGCGAAGGGAACGATATTCTTCCAACACGCGCGAAAGCTCATGCGCATGGCCTCCACCGCCGTCATGCTATCGAACACAACCAGCGCTGGCGCGAACCAGTACAGCATCAGCAGCGGCACCAGACAGAGCATCGCCAGCAACAGGAAGAGCCCAAGCCCAGGCCCGACGACAGCGGCAACCAGTGCCGGATCATTCGAACTCAACGCCTCCATCGACCCGGCCGTTAAGGCGCCGGTCGCCACCGCAATGAGTCCGGCCACGAGCGAGGCCACCATCAAGCCAACCACATAGAGCAACCCAACGATCGCCAGCTGCGTGCCTTGATGGGAAAAGCCATCAAAGGCCGTCGCCGCTCTCAGGGTTCCGGTGCGCTGCTGGGCGCGGGCGCCAAGCATCAGGCCACCGGCAAAGACGGGTCCCAGGATCATCGACGCCAAGGAGCCAATGATCGGCACCAGGCTGAGCACCACGGTCACCAAGTAGACCAAGGCCAGAGCCGTGAGCCAGGCCCGGGGCTGCTGTTTGAATTGCGCCCAGGCCTGTTTGATCCAGCCCCAGCCATGGCTGGCCGGACGCGCTGTTGGGCCGAGCAACGGACGCATCCCCCCTGTCGTGGTCACCCCTGATGCTGGCCACGAGGGAGGCGGTGACGCGGACGAGGGGGCCGACGACTCCGCGCTCGAGCGCGGAGTCTGGTCAGCGACAGGGTCAGGTGCAGACTCGGCTGCCTGCGCCGCATCGGACGCGGTCGCTGCGGGCGACCTCTGCTCGCCAGTAGCCCCCGGCATCGGCTCGATGCGCGCCACGAGGCCAATCTCCTCGAGCACCTCGAGATAACGCCGGGCGTTGGCCTCATCGACATCACTCTTCAGCACCCGGACTTCTCCGGCGCTGATCAGGGAACGTGCCTTGTCCTCGGTCACCTTGAACACCGCAGCGAAATCCCGCACGGCCTCCTCGGCATGGGTCGAGGGGTTGAGCGTTCCGGTAAAAACCACCTGAAAGACCTGCGCCATCAATCCACTCCTCAAGCGGTCAACCGCTTCTTCATCCAGCTCAATAATCCCGGTTCCGCCTCCCAGACATCACGCATCGCCTCGCGATAGAGCCAGGCCTGATCCTCCCCGCCGGGGGTGAACCCGGCATCGTCCAGGGTCGGGCGTTTGATGCGCTTGCGCAGCAGGAAACGCGGGATCCGCGGCAAGCGGTCGACCGCGCTGCTCAGCGCGCGTGCCGCGCGCTCCTGCTGGCCGAGCCGATAGAGCGCGAGCACCTCGCCATAGGCCAGATCGGCCAGCAGATCGTTCGGGAACCGACGCGCCAGCTCCAAGGCCTGGCGGTCCGAGCGGGCGCGCAGATAATGGTTCATCAACTCGGCGCGCGCGCCATGATTGTCCTGTGGGTTGAGGACCAGCAAGCGCTCGACCACCGCTGCAGCGGCCTCCTCGCGCCCCGCCTCGGCCTCGTGCAGATAGGCGCGGAACAACAGCCTCAGCGCCGGCCGGTTACGCTCGGCACTCCAAGGCAGACTGGCGATGCCGGTCGCCGCCACCGAGGTATCGATGATCGCGAGCGCGCGTTGATAGAGCGGACCGAGCAGCGTATGCGCGACCCAGGGCAGGCTACTCTCCGGATGCTCATACAACGCGGTCGCCAGATCATCGAGCACATCCAGGCTATTCGCCGCGCTCGGCTGAGCGGTGAGAAACCGCATCCAATCGTCGCTGTCCCAGAGCGCGCCGTCATCGAGCGCCGAGAGCTGGGTCGAATAGGGCTTCGAGGCCGGGAAGACACGGTGCCATTCACGCTCGATCCCACGCAGATCGGTGCTCGGCAACAGGACGCCAATCGCGCCAGACATGGGATAGGCGCATTCGCTCGGGAA
>NZ_JCAQIA010000077.1:0-3434 GCF_059621085.1 Halochromatium sp. NSM3
AAACTCTTGGCGCAAGCGGCAGCCCGTTCTCGACGGTCACCTTAAAAGGGCTGATCCGTACCCTGGAATCGCTACGCCACACATTCTGCAATGTGGTTCATCTAAGCCAAAACTCCACTTATTTAGCGGGGCGGTTGGAAGAGCTTTTGTTCAATTATACCAACCAGTAATGCCTTATAAAGATGAGCTTGAATATATCCTATCAAGAGAAAATTTGCCCAACAAATAGCTTCAGCCGACGCGCCAAAGGCGCGCGCGGCTGAGCATAACGTTAGGCAATAATAAAGAACACTTGTTGACTCTACTATGGATTTCGAAATCGTCGGTAGCATAAGGGAAATTCAGCCAATTGCGACCGGAACGGGAATTCGAGATTTGACGAGGTTGAACAGACAATACGGGCGCGGCAAATGGAGAAAATTGAAAGGTTTTGCAGCCGTCCGTTTGTTAGACGGCACTGTTCATACAGCTGAGATCCATTGGTACGAGGCTCACGGCATCGGCAAGAAAGAATTCAAACTCAAATTACCGCTTTTTGACTAGCATTATGAATACCCCCCACACAGAAAGTTCAACTTTTGCGGTCTGCATCAACAACGACGGATATCCAGCGTCACTGGAAATCGGAAAAATCTATGAAATTTTGACCGACGAAAGCGCGGCATCTCATGGATATTTTCGGGTCATCGACGAAAGCGGCGAGGATTATGCATACGCCAAGGATCGCTTTTACCCTTTGAGTATTCCCATGGCTTTGGAACAAGCGCTTTTCCGCGCGGCGTGACCACAGTAAATCAATTGTCGGCCTAACACGGTGCTCCAGCCGAAGCCAGTTTCGCTCTCGCTCAACCGGCTCGGCTGAGCATGGCGTTGGATGGACGAGAAATTGTCGCAGTCCCAAACAAGAGAATGAGCACGAAGATGGCGAAACTCCTAAGCGCGCAACCCGTCGCTGGCGATTACCTAAAAATATTGCAACAGGCGCTTGATCAGGCGGAGTTCGCCCGCTTTGTAGTCGGCTATGTTAGTAGCCGTGGGATTCAGGCAATTGGCCAAAAAAAGCTCGCGCGGGTGCTGCGCGATGATCGATCATTTGGCGTATCCTCGCTTGCATGCGCAACGGGGTTTGAGCCTCTCATTGAACTTCAAAAAGCTGTCGGCACTCCCGAACCACATCTAAAATATTTCTTAGACCCTTGTAAGCGGAAGGACCGAGGGGAACCCATGGTTAGCTTAGTCCATAGTAAACTCGCTTACATCAAGCTTGTCGGGGAAGAAAAGGCAATCATCTTGATTGGCTCACATAACTGGACTGGTGGAGCACTGGGTGGAGTTGGGATGCTAGGACAGAATGCCGAAGCATCTCTTTATATCGAGTTACCATACGTCAAAGGCCATGTCGATGGAAGCTCCAACGACTTGGGAGGCAGTATAAATCGTAATCTGATCGCGTGCTGGAACCTTCATTCTTGCCTAGATGCAACTAAACCCAATCAACCCCTATTCGAACAATGGATGACGCTCGCTTGCGAGAGTCCAGGTAGTGACCAACTTGAGGAAATTGTCGCCATACTAGCTATCGAAGATTGGAGGCAGAAATCGCCTTCTTCGTGGGCCAGCCTCAAAGGTTCTTCGATCTATGCTCAAATCCGGCGAGAGTCTCCTGATGGAGAATTGCTTTGGAATAATGGGAACGCAGGCGTTATTATTCTTGCATGGGGCTCAGCGAAAGAACTTGAGCAATCCGAACATCCGGTTCTTATTTTCTGCCACGTGTCTACATTTAATGCTACGCCATTATCCTCGGTTGGTAGTTCGAATGCCGCAAATAGTCCGGTAGAAGGCTTCGCATCTGTTCTTTGTGAGCCAAATGTCATGGTGAATGTACGAGGCATGTCAGTGGAGCACTATGAGCTAGATCGGGCTCCATCTGCTAATACAGCGGAATTGATCGACGGATTAAATTTGCCTAAGTATAGATTTCTCCTTGAAGTGGATGAAGTTGTGCTTCCGAGGCGAATGGCAGATAACGCCCAAGACGTAGGTCTTCCCTTTTGGGAGCCTGGTGATTTGGCATTCGCCAAAAAAAATCGTGTGCATCCAGAGAAAGCCGACGGGTATCTTGTGGATACAGATCGATGCAACACGATTAGACACGAGTTCATGGAGACCTTCGGACTGCAGCTAGATAAGCTGAAAGTCCTGCCTGTCGATAAGCGATCTCCGCGCGAAGGCCTTCGCATCTCAAGGCATGACCTACACTCCACCTTCGTCTCCGACGAAGACGTGCGAAGAGCCGACGAACTCTACTCAGCTCGACAGGTCGGGGATCTAGTTCCAGAGGTGAGCCTAGAACATGAACATAAGCGTACAGAGAGACCTAGGATCGTGCATCGTACGAGTAGAGTATTCATGCAAAGCGGCGAGATCCTGAAGAAGAAGTGGACTATGTAGGCAGAAGAAAACTTGAACCAAGACAGTTTTACACATCATCAGTACCCGCTTGAAACTCAGCGATACCGCCATCCAACAAGGCGTTCAAGCGGACCCCGCGTGAAACGTCGGAGCTTCGTCTTCAGCCCTGTACCGCGCGGGGCCGCTTATCTTGGTCGTTAGGCATCAAGAAGAAAAGTGCATATGGAAACAACAATACTCGTAAAAAGTAGTAGCAGAGATGATCCGTATGCAGTAGCAGTTTTATCAACAGAATCTGGCCTAGCAATTTTCTGTGATTGCCCCGCTGGTGAATGGGGTAAATATTGCAAACATAAGATGGCAATTGTATTAGCCGATGAACGAATCCTTTATGATGAAGAGCAAAGGGATAACTTCAGTAAGGTAACAAAATGGATTTCTGAATCCGGCTATCCAGATTTGGTTCAAGAACTTCGAGAATCTGAAAAAGCGCTCGAATTGGCAAAGAAAAATGTTAAAAATCAAAAAGAAAAAATTGCTCGACTAATGAAAGAGGGTTTGAAATAGTGGAAATTGAAGCTAGGAGAGATGATAGAGGATATGCTCTTATTGCAAACTTTGAGGATGGATTTGCTCTTGGCTGGAAAATGGCTGTTCCAGAGGCATTTAGGGAAGCGCTTGATATTAAATTGACGCCAAGAATGTTTGCAAAGAAAAAAGAAATGCTATGGACGCAGGGTCGGCTATATGATTTTCACGAAGGCGATACAATTCATGATACCAAGGAAGCATATAAAGAATGGGGAGAAGCGTTAAAACACTTAAGGCTTAGTGTCCAGGTACAATTCGCATCTTCTTCAGGTTATGTAAATTACGAAACAATTGAAGTTCAAAATAAGGAATTAGAAATAACTCACCAAAAAGGAAAGTCAAAACCAACAGAAGAGACCGTTGATGGTTTAGTGCAGCCCTTTTAAGGTGATGTCAACCTATTGTAATCTATAGTCATCTTCTGGCGA
>NZ_JCAQIA010000019.1:0-73281 GCF_059621085.1 Halochromatium sp. NSM3
AAGTCCTCGTGTGCTCCCTTCTTGTGAACCGCCTAGTGCGGACCCGCATGCTAGGCGGTGTGAGGAGGGCGGGTTAGACACCCGCCCTTACCCGATTAGCCGTTTTTTTCGCCGCCGCTCCATCGCCATCCTGCTGATCTCTTCAACAGTCTTGTCGTTCCATAGAGTTTTTTGCCATTCAGTATAATCAAATGGTTCGCGCATCATGAGCGTAATGAATCTCTCGGCGTGCACTTCTCCCAGTGCAGTGATGAGCGCCTCCATGCCCTTTATACGGACTTCAGTATCAGTTATGGTTATCATCAATATCTCCTACGATATCTATTGGATTCGCGGCTTGGATCTTTGCGATTTCGGCCATCTTCTTTAGTAGTCTGTCATCAGTCGTGATAAAGAAGTCTGCATTTCCTTCGATTGCCGCTGCCACATGGAGAGCATCCTTGGCCTTGATACCATACGCTACAAATGAGTTTGCCCTTTCCTTCAGTGTCTCGGCTTCCTCAATGTCAACGACTGCGAGCTTTTTCCATTTTTCTATCGCGCTTCTCTTATCTTCAAATGGATTTTGGTCATTCTCGATATCTAGGATATAAGACCACACGAGATCCACTTTCCGTTCTTTAATTCGCTCCTGGATATAGAGTTTCGCTTCGGTTTCCAAGCGAATGCGAATGTAACTTTGGTCGTCGAAGGGTCGATTAAATGCGCAGTTGTCAAGATAAAGTCGCATTATCGTTTCACGCTTTAGTGCATTGTCTGCCCGTTGTTCGGCCTTCACCGGCTAACGCAAAGCTCAGCCGACGCGAGCCTGCGCGGCGGGTGAGCGGTCGGCTGGAGCGCCTTGTTGGGCGCGGGTTAGTTCCCAATGGTGGATTTGCCCTTCCCAGTTTTCTTGTACGGAACTTACGATTGCTCTATGAAACTCTTGGTGCTCGGGCTGCAACGCCATGAGAAAAACGACGTGGGGTGTGGAAAATGCCTCAACAAAGGAGCCAGGTGTCGCGTTCCTCAAAGTCTCTAGCATGCGCTGAATAAAATTGAGTCGTTTTTCGCGAATGAAGTGCTGGTATATCAATAGTGACTTCCCGGATGCCCAGAGCGCTTCCACTTCGCGCCAATATAAAAACTTCGATGAGTCCTTTCCACCGTAAACCTTTGATTTCACCTCCAGCCCTTTTAAGGTGCATAAAAACAACATTTAAGATCAGCCGGTTACGATATCAGAGTGGATCTTACAGCCATCGAATCCAGCGATCTCCTACAAGCACTTCGAAGAAAAATCAGGGGCTTGCAGCTGGACACATTTCGCCACCTTAAAAGGGCTGATTTCACCTCCAACCCATTGTCGGGGTCGAGGAAAACGCAATCGCTACCTTGCGCCGGTTGGGTAAGCGAATTGAACCACGAACTTCGGCCTGAAGCTGTATCGGGCACAAGGGAGGAGAAGTATTCTGCTTTCGGGATAAGGCCACTGCCTTCGATTAAGCTTACTCGGCGCTTCCGGCCCGACGCCAAAAGCTCTTTGATTTTTTGGAACAGAACAGGGTCGTGACGTGACCACTTACCTGGATGCTCCAAATACGAAATGAACTTCCCATCTGTACTCCCATCGTCAGGCGTCAGCATCCAGGCGACCAAAATACGGAGCCCACTGGCACGAATGATAGCGCGCAACAGTCCGTACTTCCGATAGTCGTTGATGTCCCCGAAATATTGGTCCTTCATGGTGCTCTCTTCTTTTACGCCCAACGCCGCAATCACGCGCTTGTCGCGTGCATTGCTTTGTTAGCACTATATAGATGATCTTAGGGCATTATTAACTTGTCCCAATAATCGAGAAACGTTTTTTATTCGATTATCTTTATCCGCCTCTTCAGCTAACCATGCCCTAGACTTTTCAAGATATCCTCTTGCAATTTGATCTCTATATTTTTTCCAGTACCTTAATGAGTGGTCAGCGTATGACATAGCATGAAAAGCTTTTCTCATATCAGCAGTATGGCATTGCTCTAAAGATTCCATGCTTTCACCCAAGGCTTTTCTGACATAAGTGGAATCAGGTAAAGATATGTTGGCTTTAAATTTAATTATTGCGCATGAATTCTTTACAGACCAATTCCTACTGCCACTCTTAGCAATTGCCTCATCTATTACCTCAAATGCTCGTTGATGATTCCCCCTTCTACTAAGATACAAAGCTTTTTGCTGAAGGTTAAACGGCGAGCTATGCTTTCTATAAATCACGTCATATAGTTTCTCACCATCGTCTGTATTAGGGAACGCACGCTCAAATAAACGAGCATCATAAGCTCGTCTCTTAAATGAATCATAATTTGGTATGCAATAGCGTGAGACATTGTTATGGAAATTCTCCAGCATATGAGCTAAATCGGTTGCTGGCGCAATTGTAGAAATGTGGTCGGCGAGTAGGTTGGATCTTATCGAAAAATAATCTTGTTCGCTATCAGAATAGTCGCCAGCGTATTCTGACAAGCTACTACTCAATATATCAATTAAAGAATATATTTTTTGGTAGCTTCCAAACCCTTCTTGAAAATAGCTGTATAACACATCCATAGACGTGACACTTCGGCTACTATGAAGGTAACAAGCTAGTAGAAACAGCTGCACAAGCCTGTCGTCTTTTCTTTTAAGGTCTTCTAAGACGTTTTTAAAGCGCTCTTTGATGCTAGGGGTTTGGCAGTTATGCTCAACTAGTTCGAATAGCGAGTCCCCTTCCCTAATGGAGTAATTTTTTCGTGATTTCAAATCAGCAGGAATGCTATCTATAACTTTCTGCGCATCAACATCATTTAGATGTGTGATGTCAATAATTTCGATATTTTTCCTTAGAAAATTAGCTCTCGATGCTGACAGGTATGCATAATCTCGTTCAGCAATTACCATTTTAATATTGGCACACTTAGAGAGTGTGTTTAACGCCTCTATCGAGGTTTGCATGTTATCCACAAATAATAGAGTTGGAGTTTCCGCCATTCTCGATGAGATAATATCAGCCTTTGATGGTGAAATATCGGACATAAATAGCTTTACTCCGATAAAATCATAAAAGGCGGCCACCTGCATGAGTAGAGTAGACTTTCCAGTCGCTGGCCCACCAGTGATCAGAACATTCTTTCCGCTATTCAAATTTTCTTCTATATCATCATAATGATGCAGCCTGCTAACCCGGGACGAATATATATCACTCCAAGAGGGGTTGGCCCCTTGGTAAAAATCACTTATTGATCTACGTTCTATATCAGAGTGACTGGGTACCGAATTTTCTGGAAATGGATTTTCATGCTGCGACGCACCATATAAATTAGGTTCGGAATCAGAAAAGGAGGACAAATAATCTAAGAATGACTCAGTATCAGAGCTAATAATCTTGAAATCCAGAGATCGATAGTATTCTATCTCTCCCTCATCCACATACTCTGGATGGACGATAATCCAAGCGTTTTTCCTGTTGTTATCATTAAGTGACTCGGCAAATACCTGCAATGTTCCTGCATCTTTAAGGGCGTATCCCCAAAAAAGAGTTGGGAACTTGTTCATTATGGATTTTAAATAGTTCCACCTGTTTGGGTCATTTGAAAATGCGCTAGAAATATCCAAATCGCCAAAAATCAAAGGTGATTCGGGATCGGAAATAGTTCCGTGCAGTGGGAAATAATCGATAGCAGATTTCTCGTGAAAACTAACCCCGTTTAAATTTGCATTATTTATATACTTATTGCTACTTCCTCTGAATATACACTCTATTAAGTTGTCTATATTTGTAGTGAATATATTTTTTAAGTTAACGAAAGGAAGGTTTTTATATTTTTCGCTAAATTCACCGATTTCAAATCGCGCTTTATTATAACGGTCCAACTCATCTCTTTTGGTTCTGGATATTAGCGTGCAAAGTTGCGGTAACTGTAGAGTTTTTGGTGCTCCTGGAAACTCTTTCAGTATCTCTTTCTTAAGATCGTCACCTACAGGAAGAGATCTACCTTGTAGATCGGCTGAAAGCACAGAGAATCCTGCTCCAGTGAACAAATTTATTCCTTCGACCAAGCTTCTTTCGAATGTACTTTTGCTTTCTATATCCATGCAGCCCTTTTAAGGTGGCGAAATGTGTCCAGCTGCAAGCCCCTGATTTTTCTTCGAAGTGCTTGTAGGAGATCGCTGGATTCGATGGCTGTAAGATCCACTCTGATATCGTAACCGGCTGATCTTAAATGTTGTTTTTATGCACCTTAAAAGGGCTGCTATATCCATGCCATCCTCTTTTCTATGTTTGTGCTAACGCTTTGCTCAGCGGCGCGCGCCTTTGGCGCGTCCGCTGGAGCTACTTGTTGGGTGGGAATTTACTGCTCATTCAAAAAGTTTGAAACATCTAGATCAGTAACTCGTTCTTTTTCTATCTCTTTATCCATGCCTTCAATAGGGCTGCCAGAAAATACGAAAGGCATTTTAAATTCCGCTCCTTGCAAGTGTTTAAGTATAGCTGAGGAAAGCTGAATAACATTTACCCACCGCTCTAACAAATGGAGTAGCTGAAGGAGTTTCATTGTATCCATATTAAACTTTTCAACATTGCGCCCTATGTTCTTTGGGGAATATTCGAAAACAACCTCTAGTACTTCATTGGTATTTGCTCTAGACAATAGCCTGATTTCATTCCGAAGTTGATAAATTGCCTTAAATGCAGGTTCTTCTACAAACTGGTCCTGTTTCGCGTCGAATCTTAGAAAAAATGGTGATTCAATTGCTCTATCTAACACCTGTGCATGAATCTTCACCCCTAACAAGGAAATGGCGAATGTCGATATAGTGCCCCATCGCTTCCCAATCACCTCTGTCACGCTATGATTTCTTGAGCTCATATTCATGCTGTGTTCTTGCCTAAATGCGCATACAGAGTTTATTGGTGAATAAATCTTTCCCTCGTCGATTTTTACCAGGCTCGATTTTAGTATTTCCGTTAGTTCGCGACTTAACAAACGCTTAAAGGCTAGTTTTTCTAGAGGTTCTCCTGAAAATGTTTCCGTTCGAATAACATCTGAAATATCACGAAATGTTTCGAATGTGTGCACCCAATTAGCCGTGGGAAGTGGCCCTTTCCCCTTGACGGCTTTTGATGTCTCTATATTACGGCTAACCTTATCTATAAAATCGCAAATTGCTTCTGCATCTGTTGCGAATTTACTATCAGCATTGACTATTTCAGTAATTTCCTTTTCCTCGGCGGAAGATTTTCTAAGAAATCTTGATAACTCTTTCCTTTGCTCACGATATTGCCAAACATCACGTCGTACAAAGGTGATTATTTTCAGCTTTCCTTGTTGATGTAGCTTGTATGCATCACGGTACTCTTGCCGCGTTATGCTGATCTTGTTCTCTTGGTCGTACCACCCACCAACACGATTTCCTATTAACAAGATGAAGTAATCAGCTTTCTGGAGGGTTTCCAAGCAGGCACTATAACTATGCTTATTTAGCGGCTTTGGAAAATCATTGAATTCTGAGGCAAGAACTAGATAGCCCAACTCTTCAAGAAAATACTTAATAGACGATCTTAGATCACGGAAGTCATAAATTGTCGATGATAGAAAAAAGGACGGTCGGTTCATATTTATCTCAAATCCATCTCATCAGCCAATTGTATGCTGCACCCAACGTCAACCACAGCCCGCGCCAAACTGCGGCCTGAGCGAGAGCGAAGGCCGCAGTTTGGCGTCGGAGCTGGTGGAGTTGTTAGTTGTGTTTTTCATTAAGTGTGATGGCATTTACGTAGATTTGACCCTTGTTCTGAGCAGCCGCAATCTTCTTGTCGAGCATCTCGGAGAACGTTTGCATGCCTTCTAAGACCATCGTCAAATCCTCTCCATCGACGAAAATGGTTTTGATTGCTTTCCCTGCTACGATAGACGTTACGACATTGCTGCTAAACCCATTGACCGAAACGAAGATCCCTCGCCCGTAGAGCTTCCCTTCGACTTTTCCAACGAACTGATAGACCGCCTCGTTGGCCGCTAACTGTTCTTGCCATTTAGCTTCGACCAAATAGTTCTCGCCCTCAAACTTAACGGCTCCATCTATTTGTTCCCCGTTCACTCGAAAGGCCGTTGTTACAGTCAGAGAAGATATTTTGGCAAGCTCTTGGAGTATTGCTTCAAGTTCATAGCCTCTACTCTGAGGGCTGACTGCACCTTGTAGCAGTTGAATAAAGCGAGTCTTGAGTTCCGCCAACGTTCTCTTCGGGTTCTGCGCCTCCGCTTCCTTTGCCTCTCTCGCCTTCCGTTCGCTTTTCAACCTTTGATCGCGAAGCTCTTGAAGCTGCTTTAGATGATCTATGGAGCGCTGCGCATCAGCGCGATTCAGTTTCTGAAGTGTTTCAAAGTAGTAGGGATCAAAATGACTCCATGCTACGAGAGCCTGGAGCATCGCGCGAAAAGGACCTAGTCCGCCATCAGTCTTTGACGACAAATGAGCAAACATGGAGTCAACTAAGCTGTTTCTGGTTTGAGCCTGGGTATCCCCGAGTACGGCTATGTCAGCCTTTGTGCAGCCATTGTTGGCAAAGAAAGCGACGATGTCTTTCTTGGGCCAAAGAAGCTTGAGGATGCAATCACGCATTGCTCCTTTGATGTCAGACGGAAAGCTCATCCTGTGTGTTCTTCTTTTAGCTAACAGTGTATTCATTTGCGTGCAAATTGAACCATCGAGTTGCATGCACCGCGAAAACGAAAGCTTGCACGCAAACCAAACCATTCAGTATGCAAGCAACGCCATGATTCAACTTGCATAGCTGCCGTTTGTCTAGTGACTGATCAATCCTCTTGGTAAGCATTACCAACTAGCGTTTAGCCTCCCAAGTCAGCGGCTGATTGTCTGCAATCCAGGCTCTCTCATGATCGCCACCACTGGAGTCTAGCGCACGTCACGCCTTCGAGCAGCTTCCTTGCCACTCTGGTCTGACGGCGGTGCGCAGCACGGCCGCTCTTCTCGGCGCCTCGTTCTCGCTCTTCGCTTCGATCAGCCACAGGGCGCGTTGCGACAACGCCCGCTGTGGCGTCTGCCCGAGTGCTGATGGCTTGCACCTTGTTCGCCGCGACGAGCCCGCCCAGAGGCTTTGCGCCGGAGGCCGGGCGCGCGGACGCGGAGCGGAGCACGACCGGGCGGAGGTGTGAAGGCCGGCGGCTTTTCTGGCAGGGAGCCGCGAGGCAGGAGCCGAGCTTGCAGAGCGCTGGCGAGCGTCAGCGAAGCCAGGGCGGAGCTACCAGGGATGGACGCTGCCCCGGTCTAATGCGCGCCGGGAGCGCGCCGATTGCCAGGACGGCACAGCGGTTAAGGGAGGCAAGGCGCTGGGGTCGCCCTGCAGGTAGCCGGCATGGTTGACCAGGACGATCAGGGACTCAAGGCCGCGTTCGGTGGTGTCGGTTGGCGGCATCGCTCATCCTCCGGCAGGGGGTGCGGCCTAGGCCGCTTCGCGGATTTGGATGTCGCACAGCAATCCTGCCGTGGCCGCCATGCTGACCAGTGCATTGAGGTCGAATAGTTTCAGTCCTAGGCAAAGATCGCGCCAAGATCGATCTCGCCGGCGTTAAAGGGCGGAATGCGCGCCCGTTCCGGGGTGTCGCCCTCGGGATACTCGGCCGAGAAAATGACCTTGTAGCGGCCATCCTCTAGCGCATAGGCGATCAGCGAACGGTCCTCGGGCGAGATGACCCAGTAGTACGGCACACCGGCGCGTTGCAGCAGCAAGAGGTGATGGACCAGATCTTTGCGCTCATGGCCAGGCGAGAGGATCTCGCAGACCCAGTCTGGAACCACAGCCACGACACCAGTTGGTGGCGTCGGTAGGCGCTCCCGGCGCCAGCCCGCAAGATCATGGCTAGGGCATTGATGCTCGTTGTAGTGCACGCTGACTTCGGTCAGGATCCACCAACCGCTCCGGCTGCCACCAGCGGCCTGTTGCGCCTGAACCTGGAAATTCAGCCCCGACTGCGCAAGTCCATGGTGGAAACGCGCCATCGGGCGCTGAACGATCTCGCCATCGATTAGCTCAAGGCGCTCATCCTGCGTCCAGGCCTGCAGCAGATCCTCAATGGTTTGTCGGCGGATTGCTTCCATCATGGGTTCCTATTAGCCTGCTTAGAAAGGATCCATCAGCGACTTCGCCGTTTCCGTCTCCAGTTTTAGCGCGCCACTGTCACTCAACCAACACGCGCAAGACGCGGCAAATCCTGCCCAAGCCCGAGCGCCTGACGGATGAACAGCGGCTTGATGCCAGGCAGGTGCTCGGCCGCCGCCAGGCCGAGGGTGCGCGCGCCGACCAGGGCCGGGTTGCGGTTGCCGAAGGCGCGCTTGAACAGATCCATCGCGGTGACCATCGCGGCATTGTCGCCACGCCGCGCGCGCTCGTAGCGGCGCAGGATGTGCAGGCTGCCGAGCGCGCGGCCCTTGGCGCGGGCATGATCGATGGCGTCGATGAGCGCGGCGACATCGAGGAAACCGAGATTCACGCCCTGTCCGGCCAGCGGATGGATGCCATGCGCGGCATCGCCGACCAAGGCCACGCGCGGGCGCACATACGCGCGCGCATGCTGGCGGCTGAGCGGGAAGGCGGCGCGCGGGCCGGCGCTCAGGATGGGGCCGAGACGCTTGTCGAAGGCGACCTCGAGTTCGGCGATGAAGCCGGCATCGTCGAGCGCGAGCAACTGCTCGGCACGTGCCTCGTCGGCCGACCAGACGATCGAGCAGCGGCCATCGGCGAGCGGCAGGAAGGCCAGCGGCCCGCTCGGCAGGAAGCGCTGCCAGGCGGTCTCGCGATGCCAGTGCGCGACCTCGACGTTGGCGACGATGGCGCGCTGGGCGTAATCGGCGGCGTCCAAGCCGATGCCCAGGGTCTCGCGCACGAAGGAGGCGCGGCCATCGGCGCCGACGACCAGATCGGCCGAGAGTTGGCGCTGATCGGCGAGCCGCAGTCGCGCCTGCTGGTCATCGATCTCGAGCGCGCTCAACGCGGCCGGCGAGAGCCGTTCGATCCGCGCCGTGTGGCCCGATGCCGACTGGTCCGGCACCGACTGCTCCGATGCCGAGCGGCCCGAGCCCGACTGGCGCGGCGCCGAGTCGCTCAATGCCTCCAGCCGCTCCCAGAGCGCCAGCCGGGTGACGCGATTCTCGACGATATGACCAAGATCCGGCTCGCCGAGATCGGCCGAATCGAAATGGATTTCGGCACCGCCGACCGCGTCCCAGACCTGCATCTCGCGGTAGGGGCTGACACCCAACTCGACCATGCGCGGCCAGGCACCGATGCGCGCGAGGATGCGCTGGCTGGCGCGGCTCAATGCCGAGACACGCAGATCGACCTGTCCCGCCGGCCAGGTGCGCTGGGGCGGTTGGCCGTCGATCAACGCCAGCGACAAACCGCGCTCGGCGCAGGCACAGGCGAGGGCGGCACCGACCATGCCGCCGCCGACGATGGCGATGTCGAAGTGCCCAAGGCTGTGGCGGTCTGTTTCTGACATCGATGAGGTCCTCAGTGCAGGCGGTGTGGCCAGCGGTTGAAGCGGCGGTTAAGCCAGCGGTTTGACCGGCGACGTTGGCGGCGGCAGCGCGCTCTCGGCCGGCAGCCCCCGGGCGAGTCGAGGCTGGCGCCCGCTTAGCCCCATGAAACGGCGCGCGAGGTGATGCCGCGCCATCGGGATCAAGTCTAGCCCGAGTAACCCCAGGTTACGCCCGGCGCGCACTGGCTCCCAAGGGTTGACGAACAGCCGCGCCAAGCCATCGGTGAGCCCGGCGATCAGTGCGTGGTCGGGCGCGCGCCGGCGCCGGTAGGGACCGAGCACCGCAGGCCCGCCGAGATCCTTCGCCGTGCGCCGCGCATCGACCAGCAGATCGGCCAGTTCGGCGACATCGCGCAGGCCCAGATTGAAGCCCTGCCCCGCCACCGGGTGTAGTGTGTGCGCGGCGTTGCCGATCAGCAGCAGCCGCTCGCGCGTGAGCTGGTTGGCGAGCATCAGCCGCAGCGGATAGGCGATACGCCGACTCGGCCGCGTCAGTTCGCCGAGCCGGCTGCCGAAACGCTGCTGTAAGGTCGCGATGAAGGCGTCGTCCGACAGCCCGAGGAGGCCAGCGGTCTCGGCCCGGGGCGCGGTCCAGACCACGCCATAGCGGCCCTCGGTCATCGGCAGCAAGGCCAGCGGACCGCTGTCGGTGAAGCGCTCGAAGGCGGTGCCGGGGCGGGTCGTAGCCGGGATGCGCTCCGGGGTGATGGTGGCGATGATCGCGTCATAGCCATAGTCACGCTCACGCACCCCGAGCCCGAGGCGCTTGCGTACCGAGGATTCACCGCCATCGGCGGCCACCAGCAGCGCGGCGCGGAGCAGACGCGACTCGCCGGCCACCGCCACCTCCAAGTTGACCCGCTCCTTGGTGATCTGTAGCCCCTGCAGACGCCCCGGACGCAGCACGCTGATACGCGGCGAGGCCGCCATGCGGGCGCTGAGCGCGGCGCCCATCACGCGCGCCGGAGCGACGTAACCGAGCGCAGGTACGCCTTCGTCCTTGGCATCGAGATGGGCGAAGCCGAAGTGACCGCGATCGGAGACATGCACATGCTGGATCGGCGCCGCGTCGGGCGCGATCTCGGACCAAAGGCCCATGCCTTGGAAGATGCGCGCGCTGCCGAGCGAGAGCGCGATGACACGCTCGTCATAGCTCGGGTGCGCCGGTGTATCGGCGGCCGTTGCCTCGACTACCGTGATGCGCAGCCCGGTCTCGGCGAGCGCGACGGCGAGGCTGGCGCCGACCAGGCCGCCGCCGATGATGACCAGATCAGTGTCGTGCATGGGAACGTCTCGGACCTCGGTGTTAGGTGTCAGTTGTCAGGCGCGCTCGCCGCCATCAGCGCCTCGATCGCATCCGGATCCTTGGGCACGCCGGCCGAGAGCACCTCGGGCTCGCCCTCGGTGACCAGCACGTCGTCCTCGATGCGGATGCCGATGCCGCGATACTCGGCTGGCGCCTCAGCGTCCGGGGCGATATAGAGCCCCGGTTCGACGGTGAGCACCATGCCGGGCTCGAAGCGGCGCCATTGGCCGTCCTGCTTGTATTGGCCGACATCGTGCACATCCATGCCCAGCCAATGGCCGGTCTTGTGCATGAAGAACGGCTTGTAGCGCTCGTCCTTGATGAGCTGTTTCAGGTCGGCGGCGACCCCATCAGTGACGCCTTCACCCGCGATCAGCCCAAGCTCGACCAATCCCTGAGTCAGCACTTTGAGCGCCGCCTTGTGCGGCTGGTTCCAGCGGTTGCCGGGGCGCACCTTGGCGATCGCCGCCAGCTGCGCCGCCAGCACCAGCTCATAGAGCCGACGCTGGGGCGCGCTGAAGCGACCGTTGGCCGGGAAGGTGCGGGTGATGTCGGACGCATAGCCGTGCAGCTCGCAGCCGGCATCGACCAGCACCAGATCGCCCTCGCGCAGCACATCGGCGTTCTCGACATAGTGCAGCACGCAGGCATTGGCGCCGCTACCGACGATCGGCGGATAGGCCTGGAAGCGGGCGCCCCGCTCGGCACAGGCGGCGAGGAAGGTTGCTTCCAGACGCTGCTCCGAGCAGCCCGGCGCGGCGGTCCGCATCAGGCGCTGGTGCGCCGCCGCCGAGATGGCTGCGGTGCGGCGCATGAGCTTGAGTTCAGCCTTGGATTTAATCAGCCGGCGCTCGTGCAGATAGGGGTCGGAGCTGACCAGCTCGCTGGGCGCACCGATGCCCTTGCGCGCCAGCGCCCGCACCGCACGCAGCCAGCCCATCACGCGCCGATCGAAGCCGTCGTCGAGCCCGAGCGGATAGACGACCTGGCGCCGGTCGCCGAGGATCTCGGGCAGGCGCTCATCGAGTTCGGTGATCGGGAAGGCCTGATCGGCTCCGAAGTGCTCGAGCGCGCCCTCGACCCCATGGCGGAAGCCATCCCAGACCTCGCGCTCGGGATCACGCGCGCGGCAGAACAGCACGAAGGCGCCGTCCTTGCGCTTCGGCGCCAGAACCGCGACGGCCTCGGGCTCGGGGAAGCCGGTCAGCCAGGTCAGGTCGCTCGACTGGCGATAGGGATGATGGACATCCCGATTGCGGATCACCTCCGGCGCCGCCGGCACCAGCAGCACGGACTCGTCGCCGAGCGCCTTGAGCAGCGCTCGCCGCCGGCGTCGCAGCTCGGCGCTGCTGTAGGGATGGGGAGCCCTGGCGGTGGTCGCGCGTGCGGCGCTGCCAGCCGCCACCTTGGTCGCTTCTGTCATCGGTTTAATGCAATCCTCTCTCGTGCGCCTGCTGGGCTTGCGCGTTGGGCAAGGTCTTGGCCGTTTCCTCCCGAATCAGCATCGCGGCGATGCGCAAGAATTCAACGATCTCGGTGAGCGCCTGTTCATCGGCATCGTCTTCCGCGACCGATTCCAGATCCAGGCGCGTAAGTTCGACCAGATCATCAAAGGCCTCGCGGGCCTGCCCCTGCAGGCGCTCACGCTCCAGACCACCGAGCGCCAACCCGAACAGCAGGCCGCGCACCCAATCGAGCACGCCATTGGCGCGCTCGTGCAGCGGCCGCTCCTCGCCTGGCAGCAGCAGCTCGAAGCTCACCGAAGGTGGGGCGATCGCGGACTGGGTCCAAGTCGCGAGTTGGTCCAGGATCGCACGGCGTGCCTCGGCGTCGCCATCGGCCTCCTTGGTGGGCGCGAGTGCGCGCCTGTGGCCGGTCAGATCCAGCGGCGCCGATGCACCATCGGCGCCGTTCGCATGGATTGGTGCTTCACGCGCGTCCATGGCCGGCGCGTCCACCGGCGGTGCCAGCAGCTGCGCGTGCCAGCGCTCGAGCGCATCCGGCAGATGCAGCGCGAGCAGACCGCAGAGCATGCCCTGAGCCTCGGCGGGCGTGGGCGCCAGCTCGGCACCGACCAAGAGCTGAGTCAGGCGTTCGTAATCAGGGGCGTCGTCGGAGAAGGGGGCATCGGAGACCATGTACAGATCCTAATCATCGGTGGGGGCACTGAGCGAGCGCTGAACGAGCATTGGGCGAGCCCTGATCGAGTCCCGCTCGGGCCCGGATGACGCCGAGCCCGGCGCTGGCGGACAGTCAGATCAAGTCACTTGGTTTGACCCAACCTTGACCGCCTTCTATAGTCGCGACAAGCTTTCCCGCTGGGGCTCGGCATGGCCGACTTCGATATCGATCTCTTAGAGCAACACGTGGACGCGTTGATCCGCAAGTGTCAGCGGCTAAAAGAGGAAAATGCCTCATTGCGTGCAAGCCAAGAGCACCTGGTTGCGGAGCGTGCCGAGCTGATTGAGAAAACCGAACTCGCACGCAGCCGGCTCGAAGCCATGGTCGCACGCCTCAGGGTGATGGAGGAGCAATTATGAACGCATCCGATGACGGCAGGTCGATGCCTGTCACCATCCGTATCCTCGACAAAGAGTACCGGATCGCCTGCGCGCCCGATGAGCAATATGGGTTGATGGATTCCGCGCAGCTGCTCGATCGGCGGATGCGCGAGGTGCGTCAGAACGGCCGTATCATCGGTGCCGACCGGATCGCCGTGATCGCGGCGCTGAATCTGCTCTACGAGCTGATGCGCGAGCGCGACTCGGTCAGCCAGCAGCTCAAGCGCCTCCAGGCGATCCAAGAACGCTTGTCCGATGCCATTGACCCAGAGGTTCCTCGCGACCCAGCCCAGCGTCCGCAGCCAAGCGGGGTGGACGCTGCCGAGGATAAGGTATAGTCTCGCGCTCAGACATCTCCTGCAGTGTACGGCAGCGGCCTGGGTATTTTCTTGAGCCTAATTCGTACCCCGGGGACGCTAAACATCGAGCCGTTGTGCATGTCCGCCATAGAGCGGAAAGCCTGAAGCACGATGCAGCGTCCCCACTTGAACCCTCAGGTTCAAGAACGAAGGACTGCACCGGCACAGGTGGGAGGTGTCGCTCCCCATGACCGATCCCTCGCTCCGTCGCCGCCTGCGGCGCGCCCGTCGTCAACTCAGCCAGCTCGAACAGCGCGATCACGCCGAGGCTGTGTGTCAACGCTTGCTCGGCAGCGGCCTGATCCGCGCGGCGCGCCGCATCGCGTACTATCTGCCGGTGGCGGGCGAACTCGATCCGACCCCGATTCGCGCACGGCTCCCAGGCCAACGCCGCTGGTACCTGCCGGTGCTGCGAGTGCATGCGCCGGGCCGGCTGTGGTTCGTGCGCAACGCACCCGAGACGCGTTGGCGACGCAATCGCTTCGGCATCCTGGAGCCGCGCGCGCATCATCGCCAGATCGTCCCACCGCAGGGCCTGCATCTGATCCTGGTGCCGCTGGTCGGATTCGACGCGCACTGTCATCGCATCGGCATGGGCGCAGGCTTCTATGATCGTAGCCTGGCCTTCCTGCGTGATCGCCAGTATTGGCAACGCCCGCGTCTGATCGGCCTGGCGCATGAATGCCAGCGCCTAGACGCCATCGAGCCCGAGCCCTGGGATGTCCCCCTGGATGCCGTGGTGACCGAGCGCGCACTCTACCAGCGTCGGCCCGCTTGACGTCATCAGGCCCCGCGCTCAATCCCGGCGAACAGCCGATAGGCCGGGTTCTCGCTCTCGTCCCAGAACGGATACCCCAGCCCGGTCAGCAGTTCAGTGAACGCCGACTCCTCGGCGGCGGGCACCTGAATCCCCATCAGCACCCGGCCATAGGCGGCGCCATGGTTGCGGTAATGGAACAGGCTGATATTCCAGCGCCGACCCAGGCCAGAGAGAAACCTCAGCAAGGCCCCGGGACGTTCCGGGAACTCAAAGCGGATCAGGCGCTCGTCGGTGACACCGGGGGCATGGCCACCGACCATGAAGCGGATATGCAGCTTCGCGGTCTCGTTGTCGCTCATATCGGTGACCTCGAAGCCCTTCTTCTCGATGCGCTCGATCATCTCGTGGCGTTCGGCGAGGCCGCCGCCAAGCTCGACCCCGACGAAGACCACGGCTTGGTGCCGATCGGCATAGCGGTAGTTGAATTCGGTGATCTGGCGCTTGCCGAGCGCCTTGCAGAAGGCGAGAAAACTCCCCGGACGTTCCGGAATCGCGACCGCGAACAGGGCCTCGCGGCGCTCGCCGAGTTCGGCGCGCTCGGCGACATGGCGCAGGCGATCGAAGTTGATGTTGGCGCCGCTCTCGATCGCGATCAGCGCCGCGTCGCGCATCCCCGTGCGCTCGACGTACTGTTTGAGCCCGGCCACGGCCAGCGCCCCCGCAGGCTCGGCAATCCCCCGGGTGTCGTCGTAGATGTCCTTGATCGCGGCGCAGATCGCGTCGGTACTGACCAGCACCACCTCGTCGACCGTCTCGCGCGCGATGCGGAAGGTCTCCTCGCCGATGCGCCGCACCGCGACGCCATCGGCGAACAGCCCGACCTCGGGCAGCAGCACCGGCGCATCGGCCGCCAGCGCGGCGTGCAGGGTCGGCGCCTCCTCGGGCTCGACGCCGATGATCTTGACCTCGGGATGGATCGACTTCACATAGGCCGCGATCCCAGCGATCAGCCCACCGCCGCCAACCGGCACGAAGATGGCATGCGGTGGGTCCGGATGCTGGCGCAGGATCTCCATGCCGATGGTGCCCTGGCCGGCGATGACATCCGGATCATCGAACGGATGCAGGAACGTCAACCCACGCTCCTCGACCAGGGTCATGGCGTGGCGATAGGCCTCGTCGAACGAATCTCCATGCAGGATCGCCTTGGCGCCCCAGTGGCGCACCGCGTCGACCTTGATGCCCGGCGTGGTCCTGGGCATCACGATCACCGCTTGCACCCCAAGCTGCGCGGCCCCCATCGAGACGCCTTGGGCATGGTTGCCGGCCGAGGCCGCGATCACGCCTTGCTCGAGCGCAGCGGCGGGCAGGTGGCGCAGCTTGTTGTAGGCACCACGGAGCTTGAACGAGAACACCGGCTGCAGGTCTTCGCGCTTGAGCAACACGCGGTTACCGAGGCGCCGCGAGAGTCCCTTGGCGAGGGTCAGCGGTGATTCGATCGCGATCTCGTAGACGCGGGCCTTGAGGATTCGCTCGATGTAGGAGTGCAGCATGGGGAGTCGCGCCGAGCTAGGGAAAAAACGGGGCAAAACGTCTCAGGATACGACAGATCAGCTCGAAAGGCCTTTGCTATACTTCGCCTCCTTTCCATCACCCGAACAGCATTCGAGGAGCGGCCATGGACCCTGCACAGGATCAGGACCAGTTGAAGAAGCAGGCGGCGGAGGCCGCGCTGAGCCAGGTCGAGGGCGGCATCATCGGCGTCGGCACCGGCTCGACGGTGAATCACTTCATCGACTATTTGGCGACCATCAAGGGGCGCATTGATGGTGCCGTCTCCAGCTCCGAGGCCTCGAGCGCGCGTCTTGTCGAGCACGGCATCCCGGTGCTCGACCTCAACGCCACCGGCGGTCTGTCGCTCTATGTCGACGGCGCGGACGAGTCGAACAAGGCGCTGCAGCTGATCAAGGGCGGCGGCGGCGCGCTGACGCGCGAGAAGATCATCGCCGCAGCCAGCGAGCGTTTCGTCTGTATCGCCGATGAGAGCAAACTGGTCTCGGTGCTCGGCGACTTCCCGCTGCCGGTCGAGGTCATCCCGATGGCACGCAGCTATGTCGCGCGCGAACTCGCCAAACTCGGCGGTAACCCGGTCTGGCGCGAGGGTTTCACCACCGACAATGGCAACCTGATCCTCGACGTCCATGGGCTGCAAATCATGGAGCCAATGGCGCTAGAGCAGCAGATCAACAACATCGCGGGCGTGGTCACGGTGGGCATCTTCGCGCTGCGTCCGGCCGACATGCTGATCCTGGGCTCGGCCAGCGGTCCGCGCACGGTCACGCTCTAGCGCGCGCTGATGCCAGGACGGTGACCGAGGCCGTATTGAACCACTGTGAAACCGATGCAGCGAGCGAGCCACTCGGGCGCGGGTACAGCCTCCTCCTCAACAGCGGTCCGCCTGGACTGGCGCGAGCGCGCGGCGCGCGTTCTGGTCAGGCTGTTGGCCAAGGTGCCGATGCCGATCCTGCATCAAGCCGGTGCTGTCGTCGGTGGGTTGATCGCGTTGATCCCGAATCGACAGCGCCGCAATGCGTTGATCAATCTCACCCTGTATGCGCCCGATCTGCCCGCCTCGGCGTTAGTGCGGATGCGCGATCGCAGCCTGCGGGAACTCGGCAAGACCCTGTTCGAGACGGCGCCGCTGTGGCTGCGGCCGCCGGCCGAGGCGTTGTCGCTGATTCGCGAGGTGCGCGGCAGCGAGCTGCTCGAGCGCGCGCCTGGCCAAGGCTTGATCGTCCTCTCGCCACATATCGGCGCCTGGGAGCTGGCCGGGCTCTATCTCTCGACACGCGGCCCGACGGCGATCTTCTATAAGCCCCAGCGCGTGCTCGATGAGCTGATCGTCGATGCCCGCAAACGCGCGGGCGCGCGATTGGCACCGATTACCGCGCGGGGCATTCGCGTCTTGCTCAGTGCGCTCGAGCGTGGTGAGTACGCCGGTATCCTGCCGGATCAAGAGCCGCGCGAGGACAAGGGCGCGGTGTTTGCGCCGCTGTTCGGGGTGCCTGCCTATACGATGCTGCTGGTCAATCGTTTGGCGCGGCGCAGTGGCGCACCGGTGATCTTCATGTTCGCCGAGCGCTTACCGCGCGCGGGTGGTTATCGCATCCATTGCCTGAAGGCGCCGGAGGGGATCGAGAGTGAGGATGATGTCACCGCCGCTAGCGCGCTGAACCGGGGCATCGAGCAGTGTATCGCCGTCTGCCCGGATCAGTATCTGTGGAGCTATCGGCGCTTTCGTCGGCGCCCGATGGCTGGCCGCAAGATCTATACCGGCTCCTTGCGTGATACATCGGCGATCGAGATTGCGCATCGCATAAAAAAGCCCCGCCCATAAGAGGGCGGGGCTGTCAGCCACGGGGAGATCAGTGCGTGATCAGCTGATTTCAGCGGTTCCGGTTTCGCTCTCGCCCTGGTTGTCGACCCAGGTGATCTCGACTGTATCGCCCTTTTCGCCGCCGTTGAACTTGAACGACAGATAGGGGTTCTTGGAGACGCCGCCGCTCCAGAGGCTGGTCATCACGACCTGATCCTTCCACTTGGCGGTGACTTCTTGGATGAAGTGCGCGGGGATCGGCTCGCCGGTTTTCTTATCCTTGCGCAGTCCGGTCTCCATCTCATGGCTCATCAGCGATTTGACGGTGGTGACGCCGTCGCTGCTCTTGGCGCGGATCTTGATGTTGCCTGCCATTGTCTTACCTCAGTTCGTTATTCGGTGGTTGAAGCCAGGAGCGTTGGCGTCAGCCGCCGCAGCCGCCGATGGTGACCTTGACGGACTTGGTATTGCTGAGCAGGCCGCTGTCGGTCTTGACAACGGCGATGACATCGGCAGTCTTGGCCATCTTGATGCGAGTGGAGACGAAGGGAACGGCATCGGCGCCGAGATCGAACGAGGCGATCAGCGGGGAGCTGTTGCCGGCAGCGATGATCGAGATCGACTGGGCGCCTTCGATATCGCTCTCGACCGTCACCGGAACCACAGCGCCGTTCTCGGCGATATCAGGGGCCTTGATCTTGACCTGATCGCTGTTCTCGGTGGCGTCGCTGCCCAGCAAACTGTTCAGCGCGGCATCGGTCTCGGTGGCCGCGAAGGCTTCCTTGGGCCAGTTGGCGAGGACGGTGCCGGGCGTCAGTAGGCCGGCACTCACGGCTACGCCGATTGCGCTAACACCAAGGGAGCCCTTGAGTAGGGTTCTGCGTTTTGCGTCGATCATGGACATCTCCTCTATCGAACACGGGGGGGGCTTTGGGGCCTGAAGGTCTGTTGTTGTTCTGCGTCGATGGGTTGGGTCGAGGGGTAGGCCGCCGTCATCGGGTCGTTGGCGTCCTGGCTTTGCGCTATTTCATTGACTGAGGACGCTGGCGATGGTTCCCAGTTCGACCATTACGATAGCTTAGCGCATCCGTCGGACACTGAAAACCGCCTTTGCGCCCGCTGATACAGCTGCCGGGATCAGTTGCGCGCATCGCGCGCCCGCTCGAGGGCCTTGAGTTCAGCGAGGCGAACCTGGAGTTGCGAGGCCAAATGAAAGTCGAGATCCTCAAGGCGCAGTGCCAGCTCGAGCTGGCGAATCGCCGGCTCCAGCTCATTGCTCTGGTAGAGGTGTTCAGCGCGATAGCGATAGTTCAACGCGCGCTGACCCGATTGCCCTGCCGCATCTGCCATCAGCTCGTAGATCGGGGCGATGTCGGAGCGCAGTGCCACGAAGCGCTCGAGGGCCGCGAGGGCCTGGGCGGGCTTCTCGGCGGCCATCAACGACTCGGCATAGGCCTGATTGAGTGGCCAATTGCCAGGCGCTAATCCAACCGCGCCCTTGAGGTCGCGCACCGCTTGCTGGGGGTTGCCGGCGCGGCGGTCGATCTCGGCGCGCAGCACTAGGAACTCGGTCTGGCTCGGGTGCGCCTCGAGCAGTGGGGCGAGCTGCTTGCTTGCGGCCTCGAGGCGACCGGCTCGGGTCAGGGCTAATGCGTAGCCATAGCGTTGCGCGGTCTCGTCGCGGTAGCGGCCCTGCTCGAGGGTTTTCGCAAAGTGCTCGACGGCGCGCGCCGGGTTGGATTCGCGGCGCTGGCGCAGGTTGGCGCGCGCTAGATGGAAGCGCAGGCTGTCCGGGCGCTGGCGCACGCCGTGTTGACGGGCGCGGTTCATGGCATCGGCGATGCGACTGGTGGTCACCGGATGAGTGCGCAGGAAGGCGGGCGCCGCACTGTCCGAGATCCGCGTCGTCTTCGCCAAGCGCTGGAAGAAGCCCGGCATCGCATAGGGGTCGTGACCGGCGCGCGCGAGGGTGTCGATGCCGATGCGATCGGCCTCTTCCTCGTTGGCGCGGGTGAAGTTGATCTGTTTCTGCGCGGCGGCGCCCTGCACGCCCATCAGCCCGGCGGCGCCGATGTTGGCATCGACCGTCGCCCCGAGCACGGCGGCGGCGAGCAGCAGTGCCGTGGCCGGCAGGGCCATCTGTTTCTGCGCCTCGAAGCGGCGCAGCAGATGGTCTTGGCTGACGTGCGCGAGTTCGTGCGCGATGACGCCGGCGAGTTCGCCCTCGGTTTCTGCGGCCAGGATCAAGCCGGCGAAGACGCCGATGTGGCCGTCGGGTCCGGCGAAGGCGTTGATCGTCGGCTCCTCGACCAGGAAGAAGCGATAGCGCCCAGGATTTCCGCTCGCGGCGACCAGTTGTTGGCCTAGGGTCTCAAGGTAATCGGTCAGTACCGGATCATCCGAGACCGGCAACGCCTTGCGCACCCACTTCATGAACTCTTGGCCGAGATCGCGTTCTTCGGCGCGCGACATCAGGCTGTCGGCCGAGCTGCCGAAATCCGGCAGCGCAAACGGGTCCGCTGGGCCCGTGGCCGGCAGCAAGACCAGCATGGCGGCGAGGAGCAGTGCCCCAATGCGAACTGGGATGCGGGCCGGGATACGAGCTGGAGTGCGGACCAGGATGCGAGTTGGAATGCGCCGACCGAGGAGGAGGGGATTGGTCATAGCTCAGTTCAATTGCACGCGCTGGCCCCAAGGCACGCCTGAGCGGCCCTTGACCAGCCAGATGACCGGGTAGTGTGGTTCATGGTCGGGGAAGCGGCCGTCGGCATCGGTGAAGTAGACCAGCAGGTCTGGACTCAGCCCCTGGTCTTGCACCCATTGGAACACGGGTTTGAAGCTGGTTCCGCCCCCGCCCTGGAGATCGCGTGGGCGCTCGAAGCGCTCCCAGGGCTCGAAACGAAAGGGTGCGCCCGGACAGAGGGCGCTGTCGCACGGCAGCAGGATGACCCGCGCCTGGACCTGGGCCTTGAGGGCGTCGACTTCATCGATGAAGGCCTGCATCTCCGCGTCCTTGATCGAGCCGGAGGTGTCGATCGCGACCACCAGATCGATGTGCTGACAGCGCAGGCTCGGCAGGATGTGCGCGCCCTCGCGCCGGGAGGGCCGCGACCAACTGTAGTCGTGGCGTGAGAGCGCGTTCATGTAACGGGCCAAGATCATGCGCCAGGGCAGTTGCGGCTGCAAGAGATGGTCGATCAGGCGCTTGAGTTCGCCGCTCAGCCGACCCGCCTGCATCGCCTGTTGCGCGGCACCGGCCATGCGCTGCTGCCATTGCACCTGCAGGGTCTCCTGCTCGTCGGGGGTCAGGGGCGGCGGCGCGGTGTGCGCATCGGGCGCGGCGTCCGGCGCCGGCGTGTCGGGTGCTGAAGCCGGTGGTGCAGACGCCTGTGTGTCGCGCTGTTGCGGGGTGCCCTGACCCTGTTCGCCACCCTCGGCCTGAGTCTGCTGCTGTTGCTCCTGGACGTCGCACTCATCCATGCCCGAGTGCTGACCCCGACCCTCGGCCTCCCGGTCGTAGGCATGGGTGTCGAGGGTCTCGGACTGATCATTGTCATCGATGAGCGGATAGATCTCCTCGGCGGTCATGCCCTTGTACATCGGCATCAACAGCGCGTTGGGCGGCGGTTTCAGCCCGTCCTCGACCAGCAACGGGTTGATGGCGTAATCGCAGGCCAGATCCCAGCGGTGCTTGACGCGATGTTGGCGGCGCGCGAAGTGCGAGAGGGCACAGTGCAGCGCCTCGTGGGCGAGCATGAATTGGGTCTCGTCGAGGCTCAGCGCGTCGATATAGTCGGGGTTGTAATAGAAGGCGCGCGCATCGGTGGCCGTGGTCAGGCACCAATCGCCGTTGGCCGCCTGCAGCGGCAGGCGCAACACGAGCGCCCCCAGGAAGGGCTTGTCGAGGATCAGCCGGGTCCGCGCTGCGGCGAGCTTGGTCTCGATGGCCGCGCGCGCTTCTGCGTCCAGCGTGGGGGTGCCGGCCTCACTCGGGCATTCACCCTGCGGATGCGTCTGGATGTCACCAATGAAATCAGCAGCCATGGGTCTTCGGTGGTCGCGGGGTCTATTGATAGAGCATGACATCGGCGATGGCGTTCGCCCAATCGGCGAAGGCCGGCACCTCGAACAGCGTGCCGCCGATGGCGCGGTGCAGATCGGAGACCAGCATCACGCCCATCTCGCGCTGCGGAAAGCGTCCGGCATAGACCAAGATATGGCCGATCAGGGTCTGCTGCTCGGCGCTGCCCTGGGCGCGGATGGCCTTGCCGACTAGGGCCGCCGCGACCGCGTATTGGAGATCGATCTCGCTCGGCACCGGAACCAGCTCGCCGCGACAGATGGCGTCGAGGTCCGGCATCTGGTCGATACTGGCGATGAAGGCGGCGAGTTCGATCCCGGCCGCCGGTCCCACGCAGGCCTGCAGGGTGCCCTGCAGCAGTTGCGGGTCATCCTGGAATTTTTGCAAGGCGCGATGGGCGAATTCCCAGGAGCGCGGCGATGGGAAGGCGACCGGGTTATGCGCCGGGTCGAAATCGAACAGCAGTTCGGGGCGAAAGCGCAGGAAGGCGATCACGCGCTCATCGAGACCATTGGCATAGGCCCAGGCGACCCAGTCGTCGAGGTGCGTGTCGACCTCGAAGTGCGAAAAACGGTTCGCCAAGGGCGCGGGCATGCTGTAGGTCACGCCCCGGTCGCCTTGGCGATTCCCAGCCGCGAAGATGGCCCAGTGTGCCGGTACCTGATACTCGCCGAGACGACGATCCAGGATCAGTTGATAGGCTGCGGCCGAGACCGCAGGCGGCGCCGAGGTGATCTCGTCCAGAAAAAGAATCCCCGCCTGACCATGCCGATGGGCGTCGGGCAGGAGCGCGGGGATCGCCCATTCGACGTGCTGGTCGACCCGAAACGGGATGCCGCGCAGGTCGCTGGGCTCCATCTGCGAGAGCCGGATATCGATCACCGGCACCTGCTGTCGCTGCGCGACCAGTGCGATCATCTGGGACTTTCCAACCCCGGGCGGCCCCCAGAGCATGACGGGCGTGTGATGCCCCTCGGCGGCACTGGAGAGTTCGCGCTCGAGGACGGATAACAGCAGGGCGGGACGCATAATCGGACGATCTCCTTTATCGATCAGACTCGGAGCCGAAGCGAGGCTCGGCTACCAGGCGGATCGACTAAGCTTGGGTGGTGTCGCGGCCAATCGCAAGCCAGGCCTGTCCGCATCTGGATGGCGGGCGGCTCGCTCAGACTGATCGAGCCGGGGGCAGCCTGATGGACAGCTTGGGGGAGCCAACCTCTGGCGCTGGTGCGCATTAGAAAGAAGCGGTATTCTTATTCGTTAAGCCAGATTCGGGCGAGTGCGCGCTGTGGAGACCCCCTGCGCGCGAGGCGCTTCGGCAACCGGTCCGATGCGCTCCCGTCAAGGGCTTGGATCAGGCGGCTGTCGCCCTCGCGACGGCGGCCGCAACCAAAGGTTTGCAACCGAATCTTAATCGCTGACCGGAGAGTGGACGATGAACCAGTTCTATTACGACGCTGTCACCAAGATGGAGCAGCTCGGCGTCGACGACGAGTATATCCAAGGCTGGCAATGTGGGTTCTTGCAGAACCCGAAGCGTGAGGAGCAGCGCTTGACCGAAGCCTATGAGGCCGGTTATGCCGATGGCGAGGAGAAGAGTTCCGACAACTTCTCGAAGTGGGCTAAAGGCTGAGCGAGCCGTGGCGTGCGGGTCGGCCGCTGTCGCCGCACGGCGATGCCGACCGGCTGGCTCGGCGCCAAGCGTGATCAAGGCGGGCATTCCCCGCCTTTTTTCATGTCCCACTGTTGCCTCGATGACAGCATCCACTCGACAGGACTTGGTCTAGCGCCGCTTTTAGTGGTAATTTTGATCGTTTTCCCGGTGCCGCCGGCACCATGGCCGGAGGTCAACAATGCAAGTATCGGTCGAGACTGGGGACGGTCTCACGCGACGATTGAAGGTCGAGCTGCCTGCCGAGGAGATCGAGCAGGAGATCGAAAAGCGTCTGCAAAACTATGCCCGCTCCGCGCGCTTGCCAGGCTTCAGGCCCGGCAAGGTGCCGATGCGCATGCTACGCCAGCGTTATGGTGATTCGGTGCGCATGGAAGTCTTCAGCGAGCGCGTCGAGGCAACCTTCCCGCAAGCCATCGCCGAGGCCGAGCTGCGCCCGGCCGGTCGCCCCGAGATCGAGCCCGATCTGGATCAGGCCGCTGGGCGTTACGCCTATGTCGCTGAGTTCGAGGTCATGCCGGAGCTGACCCTGACCTCGCTCGATGGGCGCTCGGTGAACCGGCCGCAGGTCGAGGTCACCGAGGCTGATATCGAGGACACCCTCGAGCACATGCGCCAGCAGCGCAAGCGCTGGGAGTCGGTCGAGCGGGTGGCGGCGAGCGGTGATCGTCTCACCCTCGACTTCGAGGGGCAGATCGAGGGCGAGCCCTTCGAGGGCGGACGTGGCGAGGATGTCCAGCTCGAGATTGGTGCCGGGCGCTTCATCCCCGGCTTCGAGGAGCAGCTGATTGGGGCAAGTGTGGGTGACGAGCCCGTGCTCGAGGTGACCTTCCCCGACGACTACCAGCAAGCAGCGCTAGCAGGCAAGCCCGCGCAATTCAAAGTGGTGGTGAAGCGGGTCGAGGAGCCGATCCTGCCCGCGCTCGATGCTGAACTCATCGCCGAGTTCGGCATCGAGGATGGCGATCTCGAGCGTTTTCGAGCCGATGTGCGCGCGAACCTGGAGCGCGAGCTGGCGCAGCGTGTCAAGGCCAAGGTCAAGCATCAGGTCATGGACGCGCTGCTCGAGGCCAATCCGCTGACTGTCCCGGCGGCGTTGCTCGCCGAGGAGATCGAGTCGCTGCGTCAGCAGATGATGCAAAATCTGGGCGGTGCCGGGTCTGGGATTCAACTGCCGGACGAGTTGTTTGCCGATAATGCTCGACGCCGCGTCGCGCTTGGGCTGATTATCGGCGAGGTGATCAAGCAGCAGGAGCTGTCGCCGGATGCGGAGCGCGTGCGCGCGACGATCGAGGAGATGGCCGCAAGCTATGAGGATCCGCAGGCGGTGATCGACTACTACTACGCTGACCGGCAACGGTTGGCCGCGATCGAATCCGTCGTGCTCGAAGACGCGGTCGTTGAGCATCTGCTCGAGCAACTCCAGGTCACCGACGAGCCAACCAGTTTCAGCGAGCTGACGGCGCCGCAGTGACGCCTCTTCCGCTGACTGATCTTTTTTTAATCAAGTCGAGCCCCAGATGACGATGAACACCGAAAACGCCCATCAGCGCACCGATCCGCATGCGCTGGGCCTGGTTCCCGTGGTGGTGGAGCAGACCGCCCGGGGCGAGCGCTCGTTCGATATCTTTTCGCGCCTGCTCAAGGAGCGCGTGGTCTTTCTCGTCGGCCCGGTCGACGATCACGTGGCCAACCTGGTGGTGGCGCAGCTGCTGTTCCTAGAGTCGGAGAATCCCGACAAGGACGTCCATTTCTACATCAACTCACCCGGTGGCTCGGTGACGGCGGGCTTGGCGATCTATGACACCATGCAGTTTATCCGGCCCGAGGTCAGCACCATGTGCGTGGGTCAGGCTGCGAGCATGGGGGCGCTGCTGCTCGCCGGTGGCGCCGCCGGCAAGCGCTCTTGTCTGCCGCATTCGCGTCTTATGATCCATCAGCCGCTCGGCGGCTTCCAGGGGCAAGCCAGCGATATCGATATCCATGCGCGCGAGATCCTGCACGCGCGCGAGCAGCTCAACCAGATCCTTTCGCATCATACCGGGCAGCCGATCGAGCGCATCGCCGACGATACCGAGCGCGATCGCTTCATGGGCGGCGAGGATGCGGTGGCCTACGGTCTGATCGACAAGGTCTTGGACACGCGCGCCAAGCCTGCCGACTGAGGCGTCGATCTGCCTGAAACACAGCGTCGAGCCAACAAAGGCTCGGCGTGGAGTTGGTAAGACGCTTGCAATGACCTATATCCTGATGCAGGTCTAGATGTGCGTGTTGCCTCTGGACATGTCGGGTTATGATCGAGAGACGCTTGGCGGCCGATCGTTCCGTCCCAATCCTTCCCCATTCCCGTCCGGCCCCCGCAGCGCCTATCCTGGAGAGATGATCTATGAGCGGAAACACCCATGGAAAGAGCGATGAAGGCAAGCTCCTCTATTGCTCGTTCTGCGGTAAGAGCCAGCATGAGGTTCGCAAGCTGATCGCGGGTCCCTCGGTCTTCATCTGTGATGAGTGCGTCGAACTCTGCAACGACATCATCCGCGAGGAGATGCAAGAGGGGCTCGGCGAGGCCACCAGTCGGTTGCCGAAGCCGCGCGAGATCAACGACTCGCTCGATCAGTACGTGATCGGCCAGGAGAAGGCGAAGAAGGTGCTCTCGGTCGCGGTCTATAATCATTACAAGCGACTTGAGGTCGCCGACGCCAAGGAAGACATCGAGATCTCCAAGAGCAATATCCTGCTGATCGGGCCGACCGGCTCGGGCAAGACGCTGCTCGCCGAAACCCTGGCGCGGTTGCTCAATGTGCCCTTTACCATCGCCGACGCGACCACCCTGACCGAGGCGGGCTATGTCGGCGAGGATGTCGAGAACATCATCCAGAAGCTGTTGCAGAAGTGTGATTACGATGTCGAGAAGGCGCAGAGCGGCATCGTCTACATCGACGAGATCGACAAGATCTCGCGCAAATCCGACAACCCATCGATCACCCGCGATGTCTCCGGCGAGGGTGTGCAGCAGGCGCTGCTGAAGCTGATCGAGGGCACGGTCGCCTCGGTGCCGCCCCAGGGTGGCCGCAAGCACCCGCAGCAGGAGTTTCTGCAGGTTGATACCAGCAATATCCTGTTCATCGTCGGTGGCGCCTTCGCTGGCCTCGACAAGGTGATCCGCGATCGCTCGAAGAAGACCGGCATCGGGTTTTCGGCTGAGGTCCATAGTAAGAACGACGATCGGGCGATCGGTGAGCTGCTCAGTCATGTCGAGCCCGAGGATCTGATCCGCTATGGGCTGATCCCCGAGTTCGTCGGCCGTCTGCCAGTGATGGCGACGCTCGAGGAACTCGACCAAGAGGCCCTGATCCGGATCCTGACCGAGCCCAAGCACGCGCTCACCAAGCAGTACGCGCGTCTGTTCGAGATGGAAGGGTGCGAGCTTGAGCTGCGCGAGGATGCGCTGCGCGCCATTGCGACCAAGGCGATGGAGCGCAAGACCGGGGCGCGCGGGTTGCGCACCATCATGGAGCAGGTGCTGCTCGATACCATGTACGACCTGCCGTCGATCGACGACGTCAGCAAGGTCGTGGTCGATGCCTCCGTGGTCAACGGCGAGAGCCTGCCGTTCGTGATCTACGATGGCGGCGAGCAACAACGCGTTGCCTCTTCCGAGTGATCCCTCGGCCCCTCTCTTGCAGGTGAGCCCACGGCGCTGATTGAAGCGCTCGGGCGCTGCCCTAACCTCCTTCCCTATCGGGCATTCCCAATCGGGCATTCACGCAAAATCCGCCGCGTCGGCCCATGATCCCCCGGGGGTCAGCCCTTCGGGCCGGCGGGCGTCAGCATATGGGCACAGTCTATGGGCAAGAGTGATTTGGACTCTCAGGTCGTTGATGTACTCACATCCGGCCAGGCCATTCCGGTACTGCCGCTACGCGACGTTGTCGTGTATCCACACATGGTGATCCCGCTCTTCGTCGGGCGCGACAAGTCGATCAAGGCGCTGGATGCGGCCATGACCAGCGACAAGCAGATCCTGCTGGTCGCGCAGAAGAACGCCGATGTCGATGATCCCTCGGTCAAGGATCTGCACGACATCGGTACCCTTGCCAACGTCTTGCAGCTGCTGAAACTCCCGGATGGCACGGTGAAGGTGCTGGTCGAGGGACATCAGCGCGCCAAGGCGAGCCGCTATGTATCCACCGACGACGCCTTTACTGCCACCGTCTCCCCGCTCGCCGAAACGCTCGAGGCCGACGAACGCGAACAAGAGGTGCTGATGCGCTCGGCGGTGGCCTTGTTCGATCAGTATGTCAAGCTCAACAAGAAGGTGCCGCCGGAGGTCCTGACCTCGCTGGCTAGCATCGACGAGGCGAGTCGGCTTGCCGACACCATGGCCGCGCACATGTCGCTTAAGCTCGACGAGAAGCAGCGTGTGCTCGAGATGATCGACGTGCAACAGCGCCTCGAGCATCTGATGGGGCTGATGGAGTCGGAGAATGACATCCTGCAGATGGAGAAGCGCATCCGTGGCCGCGTCAAGCGGCAGATGGAGAAGAACCAGCGCGAGTACTATCTGAACGAGCAGATGAAGGCGATCCAGAAGGAGTTGGGCGAACTCGAGGATGCGCCGAACGAACTCGAGGACCTCGGCAAGCGCATCGAAGCGGCCGGGATGCCCAAGGACGTGAAGGAGAAGGCGACCGGCGAGCTGAACAAGCTCAAGCTGATGTCGCCGATGTCGGCCGAGGCGACCGTGGTGCGCAACTACATCGACACCCTGGTCTCGGTGCCCTGGAAGAAGCGCACCCGCATCCGCAACGATGTCGGCGTGGCCGAGAAGGTGCTCGATACCGATCACTACGGCCTCGAAAAGGTCAAGGAACGCATCACCGAGTACCTGGCCGTGCAGCAGCGCGTGCGCAAGCTCAAGGGCCCGATCCTCTGTCTGGTCGGTCCGCCCGGTGTTGGCAAGACCTCGCTTGGTCAGTCCATCGCGCGTGCGACCAACCGCAAGTTCGTGCGCATGTCGCTCGGCGGCGTGCGCGACGAGGCCGAGATCCGCGGGCATCGACGCACCTATATCGGCGCGCTGCCGGGCAAGATTATCCAGAATCTGTCCAAGGCCGGCTCGCGGAACTCCTTCTTCTTGCTCGACGAGATCGACAAGATGGCGATGGACTTCCGCGGCGACCCGGCCTCGGCGCTGCTCGAGGTGCTCGACCCGGAGCAGAACAACACCTTCAACGATCATTATCTCGAGGTCGATTTCGATCTCTCCGAGGTGATGTTCGTCGCCACCGCCAACACGCTGAACATCCCGCCGGCGCTGCTCGACCGCATGGAGGTGATCCGCCTCTCGGGTTATACCGAGGACGAGAAGATCAATATCGCCGAGCGTTACTTGATCCCGAAGCAGATGAAGAACAACGGGCTCAAGCGCGGTGAGCTGTCGATTCGCGAGGCCGCCTTGCGCGATCTGGTGCGCTACTACACCCGCGAGGCCGGCGTACGCAATCTCGAGCGCGAGATCTCGAAGATCTGTCGCAAGGTGGTGAAGGAAATCCTGCTGAAGAAGCCCGAGAAGAGCATCACGGTCACGCCCAAATCGCTGGATAAGTATCTCGGCGTGCGTCGCTTCCGCTTCGGCCTGGCCGACGAGCATGATCAGGTCGGGCAGGTCACCGGCCTGGCCTGGACCGAGGTCGGCGGTGAGCTGCTGCGCATTGAGGCGGCGTTGGTGCCGGGCAAGGGTAAGTTTATCTTTACCGGCCAGCTCGGCGACGTGATGCAGGAGTCGATCCAGGCGGCGATGACGGTGGTGCGCTCGCGCGCCGACTCACTTGGGATCGAGACTGATTTCCATCAGAAGTACGACATGCACATCCATGTGCCCGAGGGCGCGACGCCGAAGGATGGGCCAAGCGCGGGCGTGGCCATGTGCACGGCCTTGGTCTCGGCGCTGACCCAGATGCCGGTGCGCTCGAGTGTCGCGATGACCGGGGAGATCACGCTGCGCGGCGAGGTGCTGCCGATCGGCGGCCTCAAGGAGAAGCTGCTTGCGGCGCATCGCGGCGGTATCGAGCAGGTGCTGATCCCGCACGAGAACGAGCGCGATCTGGTCGAGATCCCAAAGAACATCAAGCAAAGCCTGGACATCAGGCCGGTACGCTGGATCGACGAGGTCTTGGAGCTGGCGCTGGCCGGTCGTCCAGCGCCGCGCCCAGACGAGGAGGATGTGGTGCAGGAGGTGGTGGCACCTCCGGTCGAGGAGAGCAAGAAGCCCGACACCGGTGTGCGCACGCACCACTGAGTTCACCCGCCGCCCATTAGGCCCGACCTCGACCTCGTGGTCGGGTCTTGCTAGTGTTCCCGCTCATCCTTGCCCAGTACGCGTCGTTGCTGGTTTTTGGGTTGACACCTCTGGGGCCCTCCTTAACAATCCCGGGTTGATCGGAGCGACGCAGTTGTTCTATCCATGTCGCGATGCGGGCCAGTGCTGGCTCGACTCGCGCGCTTACGCACACGGCAAACGGCCCCAGGGTATGGGGTCAATCAAGGGGGATTAATGAATAAATCAGAACTCGTGGACGCGATGGCCGATGCGGCCGATATCTCTAAGTCTGCGGCAGCCCGCGCACTCGACGCGCTGACCGACTCCGTGGCGGCGACCCTGAAGAACGGCGAGACCGTCTCGATCATCGGCTTTGGCACCTTTTCCGTGAAGGAGCGTGCCGCGCGCACCGGGCGCAACCCGCAGACCGGTGAGGCCATCCAGATCTCGGCCTCGAAAAACCCGTCATTCAAGGCTGGTAAAGCGCTCAAAGACGCGATACAATGATTGCTTCATTCGGGCGGGTGCCCAGAAGATAGGGTGCTTAGCTCAGCTGGGAGAGCATCGCCCTTACAAGGCGAGGGTCGCAGGTTCGATCCCTGCAGCACCCACCACCCAGGGTTGCGGCGCCACAGTTTCGTGGAGTGGTAGTTCAGTTGGTTAGAATACCGGCCTGTCACGCCGGGGGTCGCGGGTTCGAGTCCCGTCCACTCCGCCATTACTTTGAAACGGGGTATCCTCTTGGGGTACCCCGTTTTCATTTGTCCTGTCATTTCTTTGCACGCTGAGTCCGAGACGCTATGTTGCAGGAAATCCGAGAACGCGCACAGGGGTGGGTCGCCTGGGCCATCATCATTCTGATCAGCATCCCCTTCGCTTTCTGGGGGATCGATTCCTACTTCGGTGGTGGGGCGGAGGCGGTGGTTGCCAGCGTCAACGGCACTGAGATCACCGAACAGGCCTTCAACCAGAACGTCAATCGCACCCGGATTCAGCTCAGGGATCGGTTAGGCGATGCCTATGATCCGGCGTTGTTCGACGACGCTCGCATCCGCGCGGAAGTCCTCGAGCGCATGATCCGCGAGACCCTGCTGTTGGAGGACTCCGACGCCATGGGGCTGCGGACCTCGGATCAAGCCGTGCGCGCGGCCATTCTTGGCGAGCCCGCCTTTCAGCGCGATGGCGCCTTTTCCAAGTCCCAGTACGAACAGGTGCTGCGACTGCAGGGGTTGACCCCGGCCGCTTACGAGGAGTCGCTGCGACGCCAGTTGCTGATCACTCAGCTACCGCGCGCGATTCGTCAGACGGCCTTCGTGACCGACGCCTTGGCTGAACGCAGCCTGAGTCTGGTGCGCCAGCAGCGGGTGCTGGCCTATGTGCCGGTGCCGAGCGCCGCCTTCGAGGAGCGCGTTCAGGCGCCGAGCGACGAGGCCGTCGCGGCCTACTACGACGAGCATCCAGAGCAGTTCGCCACCCCGGAGCAGGTTCGGGTCGCCTATCTGCTGCTCGATGCGGCAACGCTCTCGGCGCCGGATCAGACCATCGACGAGGCCACCTTGCGTGAGCAGTATGAGTTGCGCCTCGATGAATTCACGGCTCCGCAGGAGCGGCGGGTCCGTCACATCCTACTGACGGTTCCAGCCGATGCCGATCAGGCCACGCGCGCGGCCACGCGCGAGCGTCTGCAAGCCATTCAGGAACGTCTTCGCGATGGCGAAGCCTTTGCCGAGGTCGCGGCCGAGGTCTCCGAGGATCCCGGCAGTACCGACAGCGGCGGGGCGCTTGGCTGGATCAGCCGTGGCTCGCTCGATCCCGCCTTTGAGCAGGCCGTCTTCGCGCTCGAGCCCGAAACCCTGAGCGACCCCGTGCGCAGCCGCTTTGGCTACCATCTGGTCGAGGTCTTGGAGGTGCGTGGTGGTGAGCCGCAGCCGTTCGAGTCGGTCAAAGAGGAACTGCACGCCGATCTCCGTAGCGGCGGTAGCGAGGGCATCTTCTTCGAACAGGCCGAGCAGCTTGCGACCCTCACCTATGAATCGCCCGACAGCCTGATCCCGGCGGCCGAGACCCTTGAGCTTGAGATTCAAGAGAGCGACTGGCTTGACCGCAGCGGCGGCGAGGGCATCTTTGCCCATCCGAAGGTCATGGGCGCCGCCTTCAGCGAGGAGGTGTTGGCGCGCGGCAATAACAGCGAGCTGCTAGAGCCCGATCCCGATGGGCTGCAGGCCCTGGTGCTCCGGGTCGCCGAGCATCGCGAGCCCTCGGTGCGTCCGTTGGCGGAGGTGCGAGACGAGATCGTCGCGCGGCTCGAGGCACAACAGGCCGCCGAGGCCGCGCAGGCCGAGGCCGAGGCGATCGTCTCGCGGGTTCGGGCCGGGCAGGACCTCGCCGAGGCGGCCGAGGGCTTTGAGCCGATCGAGGCTGGCCAGGTCAGTCGGAGCACGCGTGAGCTTCCGCCCGAGGTCATTCGGCTCGCGTTCTCGCTGCCGCAGCCGGACGCCGATACCGGGCCCCGCGTTGGCAGCACCCGTGCCGAGGATGAGGGTGACGCCTTCGTGGTCGTCGTCTCCGATGTCATCGACGGCGATCCGGCCCAGCTCGAAGCGGCTGAACGCGAGGCTGAGGTCAGCGTTCTCGAACGGGCGCTGGCCTCCGCCGACGTCGATGCGGTACTGGCCGAGATGCAAGCGCGGGCCAAGATCGAGCGCAAGCCGATCGTGGCCGACGAGCCCTTCTAGATCAGCTTAACAGGGCTTAGCCCAGCCCAAGGATGTGGTAGCCGGTATCGACGTAAAGCACATCACCGGTGATGCCCGAGGCCAGGTCGGAGCAGAGAAAGGCGCCAGCGTTGCCCACCTCGTCGATCGTCACATTGCGCCGCAGCGGCGTGCGCTCCTCGACCTGTTTCAGCATCGAGCGAAAATCGGCGATGCCGGCCGCAGCTAGGGTGCGGATCGGACCCGCCGAGACGGCATTGACCCGCGTGCCCCCGGGGCCGAGCGAGGCGGCCAGATAGCGCACGTTCGCCTCCAGGCTCGCCTTGGCAATCCCCATCACGTTGTAATTCGGCACCGCGCGCACCGCGCCCAGGTAGCTCATGGTCAGGATGGCGCCATTGCGCCCCTGCATCAGCGGCCGCCCAGCCTTGGCGAGCGCCGCCAAACTGTACGAGCTGATATCGTGCGCGGCGGCGAACCCCTCGCGTGTGACACTGTCGACGTAATCGCCCTCGAGCTGATCCTTGGGCGCGAAGGCGATCGAGTGCACGATGCCATCTAGACCATCCCAATGCTCACCGAGCGTGGCAAAACAGCGTTGAATCTCCTCGTCACTGGAGACATCGAGCGGCAGCACGAACTCGGCATCACACTGCGAGGCCAGGTCTTCGACCCGACTCTTGAGCTTTTCGCCTTGGTAGGTGAAGGCCAGGGCGGCGCCCTCGCGATGCATGGCTTGGGCAACGCCCCAAGCGATCGAGCGATTACTGGCAACCCCGGTGACCAGGATACGTTTCTCGGACAAAAAGCCCATAGCGTCTCTCCAAGCTGAAAATGTGTAGGATGGCGATGCGTGAATGTGCCATGTTTGAAGCGGCCCCTAACGTTACAGAAACTCAGCCTGCGCGGAAAGCATCTATGTCGCGAGCCTGCCGCTCCCTGCCTCTGCTGATGGTTGTCGTGCTCCTGCTCGGCGGGTGCGGGCAGCCGCCCTGGAACAACCCTTATCCAGCGTCGCAGTCGGGCAAGAATATCCTCTACGGCGCTTTTACCGAGCGGCCCAAACATCTGGATCCGGTGCGCTCGTACAGCGCGAATGAATACGCCTTCATCGCGCAGATCTACGAGCCGCCGCTGCAATATCATTTTCTGAAGCGTCCGTATGAGCTGGTTCCGCTGACCGCCCAGGCCCTGCCCGAGGTGCGTTATCTGGACGCGAACGGCGAGGCACTGGCAGCCGGCGCCGCTCCAGACCAGATCGCGATCAGTGAATATCTGATCGCGATCGCGCCCGGCATCCAGTACCAGCCGCATCCAGCCTTCGCCAAGGATGAGAAGGGCGACTACCGCTATCATAATCTCGATGCGCAGGCGATTGATCGGATCAACACAGTCAGCGACTTGCCCGAGACCGGCTCCCGCGAGTTGATCGCCGAAGACTATGTCTATCAGATTAAGCGTCTGGCCACACCTTGGCTGCATTCGCCGATCGCGGGCCTGATGGGTGAGCACATCCTCGGCTTTCAAGCGCTCGGCGAGCGCATCGAGGCGGCGGCTCCAGATCTAGTGGACGGCGAGCGGCTGTTCTTCGATCTGCGCCAGGTGGACTTCGAGGGCGCCGAGGTGGTTGACCGCTATCGCTATCGGATTCGGCTCGAGGGGCGGTATCCGCAGTTCGTCTACTGGCTGGCGATGCCGTTCTTCGCGCCGATGCCCTGGGAGGCCGAGGCTCTCTATGGCCAGCTCGGCATGCAGCAGAGCAACCTGACCTTGGATTGGTATCCGGTTGGCACCGGTCCCTTCATGCTCAGCGAGAACAATCCGAACCTGCGCATGGTGCTGGCGCGAAATCCGAATTTCCATGGCGAGCGCTATCCGAGCACTGGCATGCCCGAGGATCAGGTCGCGGGGTTGCTCGAGGATGCCGGCAAGCCGCTACCCTTCGTCGATCTGGCGATCTACAGTCTGGAGCAGGAGAGCATCCCGTACTGGAACAAGTTCCTGCAGGGTTTCTACGACAGCTCGGGCGTTAGCTCCGACGCCTTCGACCAGGCCATCCAATTCGATGCCGCAGGTGAGGCGGGTCTTACCGATGACATGCGCGAGCAGGGCATCGCGCTGGTCACTGCGGTGCAGACCTCGATCTGGTACATGGGATTCAATATGCTTGACCCGCTGCTCGGCGGCGATTCGGAGCGCGCGCGACTGTTACGGCAGGCGATCAGCATCGCGGTCGATTTCGATGAGTACATCTCGATTTTCGCCAATGGTCGCGGCGTCGAGGGGCAGGGGCCGATCCCGCCCGGCATCTTCGGTCACCGCGAGGGCGAGGCCGGGATCAACGCCCAAGTGTTCGATTGGCGTGATGGGCGCGCGGTGCGCAAGCCGTTAGACGACGCCAAGGCGCTGCTCGCCGAGGCCGGCTATGCGAATGGTCGTGACCCAGAGACCGGCCGGCCCCTGACCATCTACTATGAGGCCATGGATGCTGGCCCCGACGGCAAAGCGCGCCTGAACTGGATGCGCAAGCAGTTCGCCAAGCTCGGCATTGAACTGGTCGTGCGCGCCACCGATTACAATCGCTTCCAAGAGAAGATGCGCAAGGGTACCGGCCAGGTCTTCATGTGGGGTTGGAATGCCGACTATCCGGACCCGGAGAATTTCTTCTTCCTACTCTATGGTCCGAACCGCAAGGTCGAGGGCGGTGAGAACGCAGCCAACTATCAGAACCCGGAGTTCGATCAGCTGTTTGAGCGCATGAAGAACATGGAGGATGGTCCCGAGCGCCAGGCGGTGATCGACCGCATGACCGCGATCCTGCGGCACGACGCGCCCTGGTCGTTCGGCTTTTATCCCCAGGCCTTCAGCCTGCATCATCAGTGGTTGCAGAATGTGAAGCCGAACCTGATGGCCAATAACACCCTCAAGTACCGTCGACTCGAGCCCGAGATCCGCGAGCAGTTGCGCGAGCGCTGGAATCCGCCGGTGCTCTGGCCGATCGGGGCGCTGGTCGTGATCTTGATCCTCGGCGCCATCCCGGCGCTGATGGTCGCGCGCCGGCGCGAGCGGAGCCGCGCCCGATGAGCGCCTATATCCTCCGTCGCCTGCTCTACGCGATCCCGATCCTGGTTGGCGTCAACCTGATCACCTTTCTGCTGTTCTTCGTCGTCAACTCGCCCGATGACATGGCGCGGATGCAGCTCGGCGACAAGCGGGTGACCCAGGAAGCGATCGACACCTGGAAGGCTGAGCATGGCTACGACAAGCCGCTGCTCTTCAACGCCGAGGCCGGGGAGCTTGGTGCTGTCACCGACACCATCTTCTTCGACAAATCGCTGAAGCTGTTCGCCTTCGACTTCGGGCAGTCCGACAGCGGCCGCGACATCGGCTTCGACATCCGCCAGCGCATGTGGCCGAGTCTGGCAATCGCGATCCCGACCCTGCTGGTGGGGCTGGCGATCGCCATCAGCTATGCCTTGATGATCGTGTTCTTCCGCGCCACCTATATCGATTTTGGCAGCGTGGTCCTGCTGGTGGCGATGATGTCGATCTCCGGGCTGTTCTACATCATCGGTGGGCAGTTCCTGATCGGTAAGCTGTTCCATCTGGTGCCGATCTCCGGCTACGATACCGGGCTCGAGGCGCTGAAGTTCCTGATCCTGCCGGTGGCGGTCGGCGTCGTCGCCGGCATCGGCAGCAGCACCCGGCTCTATCGCACCTTCTTCCTCGAGGAGATCAATCGCGATTATGTGCGCACCGCCCGAGCCAAGGGGCTGCGCGAGCGCACGGTGCTGTTCCGCCATGTGCTGCGCAATGCGCTGATCCCGATCCTGACCGGTGTGGTGGCGGTGTTGCCGCTGCTATTCATGGGCGCGTTGATTATCGAATCCTTCTTTGGCGTGCCCGGGCTCGGCAGCTACACCATCGATGCAATCAATCGCCAGGACTTCTCGATCGTGCGCGCGATGGTCTTCCTCGGCTCGGTGCTCTACATCATCGGGCTGATCATGACCGATCTCTCCTATACCCTGGTCGACCCCAGAGTCAGGCTGTCTTGAGGACTGTGCCGTGCCGGTCATCCTGATCACTGACGCCCTTATCTTCTTGCTGATCGCGGTTGGCATCGGCTTTGGCGTCTATGCCGCGCGGCATGAGCATCTGCGCGGTCCATGGCTCCAAGTCGGGCGCTCGCCGGTCGGCGTCGCCGCACTGGTGGTGATCCTGTTCTACGTTGGCATCGGGCTGCTCGATTCGCTGCATTTTCATCCGCGCATTGAGCCGGTCGCTACGCTAGCGAACACCTCGGCGCAGGCTGACACGAGGGATGATTCAGCTGCTAACGCCAACGCCACCGACAACGCTAACCCGACCGCGACCGCGCGCGACGGAGAGGCCGAGGCAGAGGCGGAGGGATATGCTGCCGCCGCCGAGCAAGCGGCAACCGCCAGTGCTCAGCAGGCCAGCGGCCGTGATGAAGACGCACCGATTGTTGCGTCGTCGTCCGCATCAGAGCCGGCCTATTCGACGCAGATCATCTCGGTGCTCGACCTCTGGCTTAGCGGGCTGCGCGAGCGTCAAGAGAAGACCTTCTCGGCCCCCTTCGCCAGCCAACTCTTCGTCAAGGAGCCGATCGAGCAGCCCGATGGCAGTGTGATGCGTGGCTATCCGCGCCTTGAGCATGGAGGCGCGCATCTGGCCGATCCGTTGCGGCGCGGTGTCGATATCGCCCTGCGCGGGCTGTTCGGCATGGTGAAGGGGCTGATCGTCTGGACCGCGTTAATGGCGGTGCTGATCGCGACGCTCGGCTTGCGCTGGCGGCAGCCTTTCAATGACAGCGCGCGGGCGATTTGGCGCGACAAGCGCGCGCTTCCCTGGCGCGTGGGGCTGATCACACTGGCGTTGATGCTGGTGCTGAGCTTCGTCGCTGCCGAACTGGCGGCCAAGTACCACATCCTCGGTACCGACAAGGTCGGCGAGGATGTGTTCTATCAGAGCCTGAAGAGCATCCGCACCGGCTTGGTGATCGGCACCCTGACGACGCTGGTGATGCTACCAGCGGCGGTGATCCTGGGCATCATGGCCGGCTACTTCGGCGGCCGCACCGACGATGTGATCCAGTATCTCTACACCACGCTGAACTCGATCCCTGGCGTGCTGCTGATCGCGGCCGCGATCCTGATGCTGCAGGTCTATATGACCAACAACGCGGATCAATTCCAGAGCCTGGTCGAGCGCGCCGATCTGCGCCTGCTCTTCCTCTGTATCATCCTCGGCGTCACCAGTTGGACTGGTCTGTGTCGACTGCTGCGCGGCGAGTCGCTAAAGCTGCGCGAGGCCGATTATGTGCAGGCGGCACGCTCGCTCGGGGTAAGGCATTCAACCGTGATCAGCCGCCACATCCTGCCGAATGTGCTGCATATCGTGATGATCACCCTGGTGCTGGATTTCAGCGGTCTGGTGCTGGCCGAGGCGGTGCTCTCCTATGTCAACATCGGTGTCGATCCCACCATGAATAGTTGGGGCAATATGATCAACAGCGCGCGGCTGGAGTTGGCACGCGACCCGGTGGTTTGGTGGTCGCTGGCGGCGGCCTTCGTCTTCATGTTCACCCTGGTGCTGGCCGCGAATCTGCTGGCCGATGTGGTCCGGGATGCCTTCGATCCACGGCTGGGGCTGTCTCGATGAGCGACCTCTTGCTGCATGTCTCGAATCTGTCGGCGCAGCTCGGCACCGGTGAGCGGCCGGTGCGGGTCTGCGATGGCGTCGGTTTCGAGATCCGCCGGGGCGAGACCCTCGCGCTGCTGGGCGAATCGGGCTGCGGCAAGTCGATGACGGCGCTGTCGCTGATGCGCCTGCTGCCGCTGACGGGGCGCATCACCGATGGCTCGGTGCAGCTCGATGGCAGCGAGCTGTTGGCGCTGACCGAGCGCGAGATGCGCGGCGTGCGCGGCGGGCGCATGGCGATGATCTTTCAAGAGCCGCAGACCTCACTGAACCCAGTGCTCAAGATCGGCGAGCAGATCGCCGAGGCGGTGCGGCTGCACAAGCATCTGCCGAAGGCGACAGTCGCCGAACGCGTGGTCGAGTTATTACGAGCGGTCGGTATCCCGGACCCCGCGCAGCGGGCGGGCGAGTTCCCGCACCAGCTCTCGGGCGGCATGAAGCAGCGGGTGATGATCGCGATGGCGCTCGCCGGCGATCCGCAGTTGCTGATCGCCGATGAGCCGACCACCGCGCTGGATGTCACCATCCAGGCGCAGGTGCTGCAACTGCTCAAGGGACTGCAAGCGCAGACCGGGATGGCGGTGCTGCTGATTACTCACGATCTCGGGGTGGTCGCCGAGACCGCCGATCGGCTAGCGGTGATGTATGCCGGGCAGATCGTCGAGGAGGCGAGCGTCGATGCCTTCTTCGCCGCGCCGGCGCACCCATACAGCCGCAAGCTGATGGAAAGCGTGCCGAGCGCTCACAAGCGGCGCGCTGAGCTGGCGGTGATTCCGGGCCGGGTGCCGGCGCTCGATCAGCCCTTCATCGGCTGTCGCTTTGCCGAACGCTGTCGCCAGGTCATGCCGGCCTGCCGGGAAGCGCCGATCGGTTGGTTCGAGCCGAACCGCGAGCAGCAAGTGCGCTGCCTGCTCTGGGCCGAGGGTGCGGCTAGGCTAGACGCGGCAACTGCGTCCCCAGCACCATCGGCTGCGGAAGCGGAAGCACGCGATGCCACGCTAGAGGCGGCGTCGGCATCAACCAGTTCTGCTGAGCCCGATTCGCAGACATTGCTCGCCGTCGAGGGGCTGCAGGTGCATTTTCCGATCCAGCGCGGTCTGTTCCGCAGCACGGTCGGCCATGTCAAGGCCGTCGATGGGGTCGACTTGCGTCTGAAGGCTTGGCAGACCCTCGCCCTGGTCGGCGAGTCGGGCTGCGGCAAGACCACCGTCGGCAAGGCGATGCTGCGGCTCGAGCCGCCCACCGGCGGCCAGGTGCGCTACAACGGCGTCGATCTCGCGTCAATCCGCGCCGGGCAGATGCGCCGTTATCGCAAGGATCTGCAGATCATCTTCCAAGATCCCTTCGCTTCAATGAACCCACGCATGCTGGTCGGCGATATCGTCGGCGAGGGGCTGCAATCGCTCGGCATCGAGAAGAACCGAGCGGCGCGGCGGCGTCGGGTAGCGGCGCTGTTAGAGCAGGTTGGTATCGGCGAGCAGGCGATGGATCGCTATCCGCATGAGTTTTCCGGTGGCCAGCGTCAGCGCATCTGTATCGCCCGGGCACTGGCGGTCGATCCCAAGCTGATCGTCTGTGACGAGCCGACCAGTGCGCTTGATGTCTCGGTGCAGGCGCAGATCCTGAACCTGCTCAAGCGGCTGCAAGATGAACTCGGACTTAGCTACCTATTCATCACCCACGATCTCTCGGTGGTCGCCTACCTGGCGCATGAGGTCGCGGTGATGTATCTGGGCCGCATCGTCGAGCAGGGCACAGCGGCCGAGGTGCTCGATGAGCCGCGCCATCCCTATACGCAGGCGCTCCTCTCGGCAGTGCCGATGATGGACAAGACCGAGCGCCGCCAGATCATCCGGCTCGAGGGCGATATGCCATCACCCGCCACGCCCCCGGCCGGTTGTCACTTTCATCCGCGCTGTCCTCGGGCCATCGCCGAGTGCGCGCGGGCCTATCCGGAGGCCCAGCGGCTGCCAGGGGGTGGCATGGTGCGCTGTTCGCGACTCGATCTCTCGGCCGAGAGCGCCTAGCGGACAATTGACCTCCTGGTCCCGCTGCTGCTTCCGCTCGGTGGCGGACCCTGGCGGATGGGGCGGCTGCGCAGGGATGAAAGACGCGTCTCGAGAGACAGCAAACCGAGGAGATAGACAATGGACGAGATTTTCGTCGGACGTCAACCGATCTTCGATCGGAACTCGAAGCTGTACGGCTATGAACTCTTGTTCCGCGATGGTTCCGGGAACTATGCGGGCGAGATGGATGGCGACCAGGCGACGTCGCAGGTGATCGTGAATGTGTTTCTGGAGTTCGGCCTCGATCGCATCGTGGGCCCTCATCGCGCCTTCATCAATCTCACCCGTCGCTTCCTCGTTGATCGTGAATCACTGCCATTGCCCCCGACACGCGTGGTGCTGGAGGTGTTGGAGGATGTGCGGCCCGATGCCGATGTGATCGCCGGGTTGCAAGCCTATGTTCGGGATGGCTTCACGGTGGCGCTGGATGATTTTGTCTTCCAGGACTCGGTGCGACCCTTCATGGAACTCGCGCACATCGTCAAGCTCGATCTCATGGCATTGTCGCGGCAGGAACTCGTTGAGCATGTGCGATTGCTGCGGGCGTATGATGTCAAGTTGCTGGCGGAAAAGGTCGAAAACGAGGAGGCCTTCGAGTACTGCAAACAGCTTGGTTTCGATTACTTTCAGGGCTACTTTCTGTCCCGGCCCAATATCGTGCAGGGGACGCAGATCCCGCTCAATCGGCTTAAGCTGCTGGAGTTGACAGCCAAGCTGCAGAATCCGGACGTCGATGTCTCGGAACTCGAGGAGATCATCAGCCAGGATGTCACGCTCAGCTACAAACTGCTACGCCACCTCAATTCCGCCTTCTTCGCGCTGCCCAGAGTGGTCGAGTCGCTGCGCGCGGCGGTGGTCTACCTCGGCACCCAAAGGATCCAGCGCTGGGCCTCGTTGTTGCTGCTCGCCAAGCTCGATAACCAGTCCAGTGAGCTGATGGCTCAGGGAATCCATCGTGCCAAGATGTGCGAGCTGCTAGCCATGTTTGCCGGTCGTGCGCATGCCGACATCTACTTCACCGTGGGGCTGTTCTCGCTGCTCGATGCGATGATGAGGGTGCCCTTGGCGGAGGTGCTGGATGCGCTGCCGCTGACCAGCGAGGTGCGTGATGCGCTGTTATATCAACAGGGGCCTTATGGTGAGGTGCTAGCTAGCGTGATTGCTTACGAGCAGAGCCATTTTCAACAAGCCCAGTTCGCGCCTCTCACCCCTTCACAGATGACCGACGCCTATCTCAAGGCCGTCTGTTGGGCGGACCAGTCCGCCGATGTGCTGACATCGCCGCAATGAGGCCCGCGTCGGGCGGTTCGGTGCGCGATCCACAAGACAGCGCCCCGCCACTATGGCAGGATAGCACCTAGACCTTCGGGGTAGGGTCCTCCCTCAAGCGTAGGGCCCCTAACTGTTGTATGGCATCATGGAACATCTACAAAACTGGCTGCTTGGGTTAGCGACATTTTTGGCGCTCGTCCTCTTTTTATACTCCGTCTTCGATGTGGCGCGTCGCCTCTTGGCGCGGCTCGCGCTGCGTCTGTGTCAGATGCGTGAGACCCCCGAGGGAGGGTTCATCTGCGAGTTGAAACGCAAGCTGCACGATCATGCGGATAAATCCCTGCTGCCTCGTTTATTGATGATGGGCGTCTCGTTCGCCGTGCTCGCCTTCATCATCATTGAGCATTCGCCGAAGCTTTGATTCGATCCTAGCCAAGCCTCCGCAGAGCCCCTAGAGGCTCTGGAATCGGCATGTTCGTGCTGACATTACTGCTAGACGTCAAAAAAGGTATTTTCTTCAATGTCCATTGCCATGGCACAGTTCCTCAAATCCCATGGCCTTGTGCGTAACCCCTTCATCGAGGAAGAGGCGCAGAACGACAAGGTCTTCGAGGATCTGGTGAATGAGGCGGACTACACCTTCAATCATCAGGCTTGGGATAAATTCTTTGGTGATCCGCCAGGACGCGGTACCTCGATGATCTTTGGCGTCAAAGGCAGCGGCAAGTCAGCGTTGCGCTTGGCACTGGAAAAGAACATCGAGCACTTCAACAGTCAGCACGAGAGTCGCATCCTGCTGCTGCACTACGATGACTTCAACGGCTTCCTGGAGGCGTTCAAGCGCAAGAGCGATCAGGATCGGCGCCGTGAGATTGCGGTCACGCTCAAGGATTTCGGCTTGGCGCAGCATCTCGATGCGATCCTGGTTGCGGGGATGGAAGCGCTGCTGACCGAGATCAAGACCGCAGATCTGCCCTTGGAACGCTTGGAGCGCTACCAGCGCCACGATCTGATGATGCTGATGGCCTTCTATGTCAGTGGGCCGCCGGATCGCTACAACCGCATCATATCCTCGCTGTCCCGGCGGCTCATGCCGCGAGGCGTGATCGGCGGCTTCATGCGCAGCATCAAGGGTATGATCGTCGGGCTGCTGAGCCTTGGGATCGTGCCGCTTGCGCGCAGCGCCTTTTATCGCGGCGTCGCGCGCTCGGTGGAGCGCGAGATCCTGGTGCGCGATCGTAACGCGCGCGATGTCGAGCGCGCATTGCGCTCGATTCCGCAGAGCTATCTCAAGGATCAGGATGTGAAGCGCAAAGGCTGGCGCGATGATGACGATGTGCGCCGGTTGTTCGCGACCAAGTTCATCGATATCGCGCTCAATCTCGGCTATCAGCAGATCGTGGTGGTGATGGATAAGGTCGACGAGCCGTCGTTGATCAGTGGCGACCGCGAGCGCATGGAGTCCTTCGTCTGGCCGCTTTGGAACAATCGCATCCTGCAGTTGCACCCGCATCTGAGCTTTAAGATGCTCCTGCCACGCCAGCTTTACGAGTCCGTGCGCAAGGCTACATCGCAGAAGGCCAACGAGGCGCGCTTCGACAAACAGAAGATCATCTATCCGTTTCGCTGGGGCGATAAGCAGCTGTACGACATGATGTCGGGCCGCTTGCGTATCTGCCGCGCTGATCCGAATCATCCCTATCCGCTCGATAACCTCTTTGTTTCGGCGGTCCCACAGCGTGAGATCCTGGGTGCCTTGGACAAGCTGCGCCAGCCACGCTTCGTCCTCAATTATCTCTACCGCCTCATTGCCGAGACCTGTGCCCAAGCTGATCAAATTGGCGACCAACCGGTGCTGATCTCACACGAGGTCTTCTATCAGATCACCGCCACCATCGGCGAAGATATCAAACAGTACTATCAGACGCTCGGCGAGAGTCCGGAGTAGGCCAGCGTCGAACGAGCGCCGGCCGGCGCGCGGGAAGCAAGCCTAGATACAAGAACCCCAGCGTCGGTTGCCCGGCGCTGGGGTGTGCGTGCATCGCGGGTTCGGCCTGCCCGGGCCCAGGGTATAGGGCCTGGAGCAAGGTCTGAAGTAGTAGGGGATTAGCCCAGCAGGCTGTTGCCGAGCAGCGGCGCGATCACCAGGCTAACGATGGCCATCACATTGATGAGGATGTTCATCGAGGGGCCAGAGGTGTCCTTGAAGGGATCGCCGACGGTATCGCCCACCACGGTCGCCTTGTGGGTGTCCGAGCCCTTGCCGCCGTGATTGCCCTTCTCGACAAACTTCTTGGCGTTATCCCAAGCGCCGCCGGCATTGGCCATGGTCAACGCCAGCAGCACGCAGCCGAGCAGGGCGCCGCCGAGCATGCCGCCGAGCGCCGCCGGACCGAGGACGAAACCGACCACCCAGGGCGCGGCGATGGCGATGACGCCGGGCAACACCATCTTCTTCAGCGCCGCCGTGGTGGCGATATCCACGCAGCGGGCAGTGTCCGGCTCGGCGGTGCCCTCCAGCAGTCCGGCGATCTCGCGGAACTGGCGACGGATCTCGTTGATCATCGCGAATGCCGCCTCGCCGACTGCGGTCATGGTGATGGCAGCGATGGCGAACGGCAGGATGCCGCCGATGAACAGCCCGATGATCACCATCGGATCGCTCAGCAGCAACTCGAAGTCCGGCACATGCAGCGAGACGCTCTCGATGTAAGCGGTGATGATGGCCAGGGCCGCCAGTGCCGCCGCGCCGATCGCGAAGCCCTTGCCGATGGCGGCGGTGGTGTTGCCGAGTTCGTCGAGCGAGTCGGTGATGTGCCGCGTCTCGGCGCCCAAGCCCGCCATCTCGGCGATACCGCCAGCATTGTCGGCGACCGGACCATAGGCATCGATGGCCATGGTAATGCCAACGGTCGCCAGCATACCGACGGCCGCGATACCGACGCCATAGAGGCCGACCAAGGCGTTGGAGACGAAGATGATGACGCAGATGGTGAGCAGCGGCACGATCACCGAGCGCATGCCGACCGCGAAACCGGTGATGATGACCGTGGCCGCGCCGGTCTCGCCGGCCAGCGCGATGCTGGCGACCGGCTTGGACGAGGTGTAGTACTCGGTGACCAGGCCGATGACGATGCCACCGAGGGCGCCGACCAGGACCGCGCCCCAGACGGCCGCGCTGACACCGGTGCCGACGATCACGAAGTAGGCGGCGACGATGAACAGGATGCTGGCGCCGATGGTGCCGATGCGTAGCGCCCGCTCCGGGGTCTGGCTGGAGAAGAGCCGCACCAGGACGATGCCGACGATCGAGCAAAGCAGGCCCGCTGAAGACAGGGCCAGCGGCAAGAACATGAGCGCCTGGCGCTCGCCGAGCGGATCCATGATATCCACCGCCAGGGTCGAGGCGATGGCAATGGTGGCGATCATGGCGCCGCAGTAGGACTCGAAGATATCCGAGCCCATGCCGGCGACGTCACCGACGTTGTCGCCGACGTTATCGGCGATGACGCCAGGGTTGCGCGGATCATCCTCGGGGATGCCGGCCTCGATCTTGCCGACCAGGTCGGCGCCGACATCGGCGCTCTTGGTAAAGATGCCGCCGCCGACGCGCGAGAACAGCGCCACGCTCGAGGCGCCCATGCCGAAGCCGTGGATAGTGTGCGCCGTCTCCGGGTCGCCGCCGAACAGCAGGTACAGGGTACCCAGGCCGAGCAGCCCCAGCGAGGCCACAGCCAATCCCATGATCGAGCCGCCGAAGAAGGCCACTGTCAGCGCCTCGGCCGGCCCTTTGGTATGGGCAGCCACGGTGGTGCGGACATTGGCCTGGGTGGCGGTGCTCATGCCGATAAAGCCGGCGAGCGCCGAGGTGAAGGCGCCCACGACGAAGGCGAGCGCCGTCTTCCAGCCCAGGAAGATGAATAGGACCACCACGAGCACGGCGGCGAACAGGCCGAGCACCGTGTATTCCCGGCGCATGAAGACCATGGCACCGAGATGGATGGCGTCGCCGATGGCGGCGACCTTCGACTCGCCCTTCGGATAGGCCTTGACGATGCGAAAGATCAGATAGGCCGCCAACAGGCCGAAGATACCTAAGAGGATGGGGATGAGAGCATTCAGGCTCATGGTATTAAGATGACTCTCCTTCTCGCTCGAATCGTTGTCGTTGTCATGTTCAGTGGGTCAAGCCGCTGCGGCTGCCGAGAGCAGCCTGCGTCCACGTATATCGAGGGCAATACCGTCACATGGCGCGCCAGAAGCGGTAATTGTTTGCCTCGATCTCATCCGGCGACGGCATCGGGAAGAAACGGGTCGCCTCTTGCGAGGCGAACATGAAGCCGTGGCGAATGGTCTTGTAGGGAATGGTGTCGAAGGCGCTGTCGAGGCGCAGCCCCTTGGTCAGCTTGCTCGACTCGGCGCGCAGTTCCATGATGGCGGCGCGTAGATTCGAGGGATGCAAGCCGGGAATCGGCGGATGCATGGTCGGGCGCTCCTCGAACTCCTCGAGGAAGTGCTCGATATCGAGATCGACCTGCGTGTAGAACTGCTTCGGCGCGCCCTTGGGGAAGTCCGGATCGGTGATGTACTTGCCGAAGGCGGGGAAATCGAGCCGCGACATCACCAGCATGCGCAGCGGCGCGATATCGGCATAGATGCGCAGGAAGCCGGCCTCGTGGGTCTTTTCATAAGGCGCCGGATCGAGCCTGAGGGTATAGCCTTCCGGCGTGCTGAGAAACAGGCGCTGGATGGCCTCGAGGTCGATGTGTTCGAGCACCCGGTAGGTGGAGATGAACTTGGTCGCCTTCGGCCGACCGTCCGGGTGCGGCTGCAAGGCCGCAAGCGCGTCGTCGATCTTGAAATAGGGGTGGCGGTAATCGAGATCGATCTCCGCAAACACCACCTTGCCGGCGTAATAGCGCACGGAGCCGGCGGTGTAATGCTTGGCGAAGGCTTCCGGATCGAGTTGTGACGCGACCAGCGCCGGATTCGGGGCCAAGATCTGGTAAAGGTGGCTGTCGTATGGCATACGCGACTCCCCTTGGTTGCCCGCCTGCCCTGTGCCAAAGGCAGGTCGGTTCGGGAAAGCGCTGGATTATGCCGGTTTTCCCGTCCTGGGGACAGCCCTTAACGCACCCGCGCGACCGGCATCATGTCGACATCGCAGGCGCCGCCGACGGTGACCTGTTGCTCGCGGCCCCGGTCGGCGCATGAGGCGCCGCGATCGTTGATGCGGCAGTTGATCGCCAGCGGCTTGCCAGCACTAAGCCAGCTCGGCGTACGCCGGTAGCGGCCGATGTTGGAAAAGCGGCAGCCACTGGAGACGCCATAAGGCGTACAGCCGCTACCGCCGCCCAAGCTCACCTTACGCGCGTCGACGATGAAGCCGGGGAAATTGTCCTCGATGCGCACGGCATCGATTAGGCCTTCCTGATCGAAGCGGAATTCCTGGAAGCGATAGCCGTTCCCAGCCCGCTCGCCGACCTTGATCCGCGTGTTCGCGAGCAGGACGTGATCGGCGCCCTGCTTGGCGACAGCGCCGGACATGAACTCGATCCGATCATGTTGCGGAAAGCATTTTCCCATCGCCGGGGGATGGTAGTAATGGCGCAGCTCGGTCAGCTCCCCGAGAGGAGTGCCCGGAAAGACCCTCGCAAGCGCTGGCGTACCGCCGTAGAGGATGGTCTCGGCGTCGCCGACGCTCTGCGCGTACATAGGCTGCACGCGGTCGTAATGATCGCGCTTGGCGAGATCGGTGCGCAGGTAACAGGAGGTGAGCCCGGAGATCTGGGTCAAATAGGCGTCCCAGATGTTGTATTGCGAGACATCGGAGGCGATGCCTTGGAAATCGCCCGGAAACCGACAGCCTTGGTGCGTCAGACATTGGCCGACCCCGCGGTTGCGGATTGAGAGTACCACCACATTGCGCTCACAGGCGCCGTAGGCGGAGCAGCCACGGTCGAGATGTCCCTCATAGAGAGCCGTGCGCATGCTGTAATCGAGATGTTTCGCGCGCGCAAGCGTGGTCGCGTCCCAGCGGCCATCGTGCTTGCTCATGAAACGGTCCCAGGCCAACGCGAGTCGGGTCCTGCGCCCAAGTAAGGAGGCGTCGACCGAGGCGCATTCGGGGGAGTTATGGAAGACGCGCACGATCTGATCCAACCGGCTTTGCCCCTGGCGTTCGGCGGCTGCCGGATCACCCTGGCCGGGCGGATCGAAGAAGGGCGGCTTCTTCAGCACATAGAGGTCACGCACATTGAGCACGTGACGCACACTGCTGTCGCAATGGTGATTCTCGACCTGTAGTGATTCGCGCTCGGAGAAGACCCGCTTGAATCTTGCCGTGGCGGTCTCGCCTTTATCCTTGGCGGGATTCACGACGACCTCGAAACCGACGTATGGCGTGCCCTTGGCATCGGTGAGCGCGCGTCCGTTGCGAACGACCAGGCAGGGGATGACCGAGGTGCCCTGTGGGAGACGGCCGGCAGGTCTCCCTGGGCCGTTGGGGCCGATCTCGTAGTACGGGATCTCAAGCGGTCCGTTGAACTTGTAGAGAGTCATGAGCGGGGTTGCCGGGACGGCCGCATGAGCCAACAGTGGCGTGATGAGGGCTGTGGCAGTGAGGAGACCGGCGACGCTGATTCGAACCTGGGGTCGTGCGAAGGCAGTGATCATCGAGGTTATCGGTTGACTGGTTGGCGCTCGTGATGGATGTCGCGACGGAGCCATCGATCCGGATGGTGCCCGAATGGGGCGTGGATTCGCGCGGGTCTCCCCGGTTGCTGGACGCTCGGCGCGCGAGATGACTCGGCTTGCTTGTTTCCTTGCTCGCCGATTTTCTCGCACGCCGATTCGCCAGCCTAAACGTTGGGGTTGTTAGAACTCGAGCTGAACGCGCAGCTTGTTCATCGCATTCTTTTCGATCTGGCGGATGCGCTCGGCCGAGACATTGAACTGCTGGGCCAGTTCGTGCAGCGTCTGTTTGCGCTCGTTCAGCCAACGCTCGCGCAGGATCGTCTTACTGCGCTCATCGAGCTGCTCGAGGGCCGCGAACAGGCGCTCGCGCTGCCAGCCATCGTTGTCCTCGCGCTCGAGCGCTGCGGCGGGCTCCATGCGGATATCTGGCAGATAGGTCGAGGGCGCGGACGGTGATTCGTCATCATCATCGTCGTGCCCGTCGAACGACATGTCGTGGCTCGAGAGCCGCGATTCCATCTCGAGGACGGTCTCGGGCTTGACGCCGAGATCAGCGGCGACGCTGTCGACCTCGGCCTTGGTGAACCAGCCCAGGCGTTTTTTCGAGCTGCGCAGGTTGAAGAACAGCTTACGCTGCGCCTTGGTGGTGGCGACCTTCACGATGCGCCAATTACGCAGGATGTACTCGTGGATCTCGGCGCGAATCCAGTGCACGGCAAACGAGACCAGCCGCACGCCGACGTCGGGCTCGAAGCGTCGCACGGCCTTCATCAGGCCGACGGTGCCCTCTTGAATCAGATCTGGCAGGGGCAGTCCGTAACCGAGATACCCACGCGCGATGCGGATGACGAAGCGAAGGTGTGACAGCACAAGTCGCCGCGCTGCCATCATGTCACCGTTGTCACGTAGCCTGACGGCGAGGGAGCGCTCTTCCTCGGCGGTCAGGACTGGAATCTGGTAGGCGCTCGAGATGTAAGCATCAATGGTCCCGGTCGATAACGTTCCAATGGCCGCAATGTCATTGCTCATGATGGAATACCCTAGTGTTTTGCTCGGGAATAATGTTAGCAGCGTTTGCGATGTTTGACAATAGTCGCGACAGGGTTTTCGAGCAGGGTTTGAACGGAAAGTTCCTATGGCAAAGGTTAGACAGGCCCGACGATACCCCTGTTGATCGAGCGGTATCCGGTCTCAGCCTCTGATGCCAGCGTGGCCGATAAGTTCGCGCGCCTAATTCTTAAAGATCCTCGCTGAGATCAAGATGGCGGCCGACGGCGATCCAACTACCGATGATACCGAGCAGGGCGCTGCCGGCAAGGAGTGCCGCGACATCGTCGAGGCCGAGCCCCTGGAGCGCGAACGATCGATGGTAGAGATCAGCCAGTGAGGCGGCTTGGTCGGCGAGCAGCCAGACCACCAGGGTGACCAATAGCCAGGCCAGGATGCCGCCGAGGAGGCCATACCAGGCGCCGCCATAGAGGAAGCGACGGCGGGCGAAACCGTTCGTTGCGCCCACCAGGCTCATAATGTGAATTTCGTCGCGGCGGTTCTCGATCTCGAGCCGGATGGTGTTGCCGATGACCAGCAACACGCCAAGCCCAAGCAATAGCGCGAGCAGGGCGACCCCCGCGCGTAGCAGGCCCAGGATGGCCTGAAAGCGTTGCGCCCATTGCGCATCCTCGCGCAGGAACGCGACCTCGGGCATGGCCTCGATGGTCGCGAGCAACGGTGTCAAGCGAGTCGGTTTTAGGGCTGAGGGGTGAAGTTGTAGCTCGAGCACCACCGGCAGGGGGTTCTCATTGAGCTGATCCAGGGCGCCGCCGAGGCCGCTATAGGCGCGAAACTCGGCCAGTCCGTCGGCGCGGCTGATCAGTGCGACGGCCGCCACCTCCAGGCGTTGTTCGATGCGCTCGCGCAGCCGCGCACCTTCGGTCTCGTCGAGATCTTGCTCGAGGAACACCGAGACTGCGGCGCTGCGTTGCCAGTCGCCGCCGAGCGTTTTGAGGTTATCGAGCACCACCACCAGCGCGGTCGGTAAGGCCAAGGCAATCGCGACCGCAGCGACGGTCATCAGCGTTGACAAGGGCTGTCGCAGCATCCGCCGCAGGCTCTCGAGCGCGATCTCTTGATGTTGCTCGAGCCAGGCCGAGAGACGCCGGCGGCTCAGGCCAGGGCTGCGCGGGTGGCGGCGATTCGCGGGGTGAAAGCGGCGCCTTCGCATCTACCAGTTCCCCGAGTCGGCGACCAGTCGACCTTGATGCAGCCGCAGGATGCGGTGCGCCATGCGGCTGACTCGCTCTTGATCATGGGTGGCGATAAGCAAGGTCACGCCGACTTCGTGGAAACGCTCGAACAGGGCGTAGATCTCGCTCGACAGGTCGGGGTCGAGATTGCCGGTCGGCTCATCGGCGAGGATGATCGGTGGCCGCGCGACCACGGCGCGGGCGATGCCAACGCGCTGCTGCTCGCCGCCGGACAGGGCGATGGGCTGCGCGCGCTCCAGGGCGAGCAGGCCGACTTGATCGAGCGCGGCGCGAACGCGCCGACCGACCTCGCGCTTGGGCATGCCGGCCACCACCAGGGGCAGGGCGACATTCTCGTAGACCGTGCGATCGTTCAGCAGCCGGTGATCCTGGAAGATCATGCCAATGCCGCGACGATGGTAGGGGATGCGCCGACGGGGTAGGTCGCCGAGCGAGCGGCCATCGACGAGGATGCGGCCGCGAGTTGGGCGCTCGATCAGACCGATCAGTTTCAGCAGGGTGCTCTTGCCGGCGCCCGAGTGGCCGGTCAAGAAGGCCATCTCGCCGGCGGCGAGTTCCACGCTCAGGTCCTTGAGCGCCTCGCCTCGTTCCGGATAGCGCTTGTTGACGTGCTCGAAGCGGATCACGGACTCAGCAGCGCATTCAAGAAGGTCTCGGCCTCGAACGGGCGCAGGTCCTCGACCTGCTCACCGACGCCGATGAAGCGAAACGGCACCTGCAGTCGATCGGCGATCGCGAAGATGATGCCGCCCTTGGCGGTGCCGTCCAGCTTGGTCAGGGTGATGCCGGTGAGCGGGAGGGTCTCGTTGAACTGTAGGGCCTGCTGCAAGGCGTTTTGCCCGGCGGTGGCGTCGACCACCAGCATCACCTCGTGCGGGGCGTCCGGATCAATCTTTTTGAGCACCCGGGCGATCTTGCGCAATTCCTCCATGAGGTTCGATTTGGTGTGCAGGCGCCCAGCGGTATCGGCAATCAGCACATCGACCCCGCGCGACGTTGCCGCCTGGAGCGCGTCGAAGATCACCGAGGCCGGATCGGCGCCGGTATGCTGTGCAATCACCGGCACCTGGTTACGCTCGCCCCAGCTCTGAAGCTGCTCGACCGCAGCGGCGCGGAAGGTATCACCAGCCGCAAGCATGACGCTGGTGCCTTCATCCTTGAGCTGACGGGCGAGCTTACCGATGGTGGTGGTCTTGCCGGCGCCATTGACGCCCACCATCAGGATGACTTGCGGCCGCCCCCGAGTGGGCTGCTTCACCGGCGCTTGGCTGGTGACCAGGATACTGGCTAGCTCACGGCGCAATGCGGCGAGAAAGGCGTCGGGTTCCAGTGCCTCGCGCCGCTTCACGCGATAGGCTAGGTCATCGATGATGCGGCGCGTGGCCGGCACACCGACATCGGCGGCCAACAAGAGCATCTCAAGCTCTTCGAGCAGGTCTTCGTCGATCTCGGTGCGGCCGGAGACGAGGTCGCCAATGTCGGCATTCAAGACCGCTCGGGTGCGCGCGAGTCCGGACTTGAGTCCAGCGAAGAGGCGACGCTGTTGCGTGGCGTCTTCCTCGCGTTTGACCGTGGCGCGGGCGATCGCCTCGCCGAGGCGTCCTTGACCGGGCGCCGCATCGGAGGGCATGTCCGTGCGCGCATGTTCCGATGAGGGCTGCTGATCGCCCTTGAGAGCGGCGCTGGGTGATTGTGCTGGTGTTGCCGGCGTTGGCATTCCCTGCGTGGCGCTTGAGGCTGGGCTCGATTGCAGATCGGCGCCCGCGTCCTTGGGCGCGTCCTTGGCTTCGGTCTGGCGCTGTTTCTTTTTTCCAAATCCGAACATGGGCTGTGTCTGAGTACTCGGTCGATGATGGGGCGCGGCCAGCGCTGCGGAGCATGAGGCCGATGCATTGTAACAATGCGCCGTTGTCGCCACTTACCGGCCAAGTTTAGTTGATGCGATGGACAATCCCGATGATGAGACAGTATGTCCTCATGGTACTGGCGACGATGCTCGTTGTGCCCCCGTTGCTGGCCGCCCGGGCCGATGATGAAACCTCGCTCGCGCGCCCCGAGGTGCATGAGCGGCTATTGGACAATGGACTCAAGATTCTCGTGAAGCGCGATGATCGCGCGCCGATCGTCACCTCTCAGGTTTGGTACAAGGTCGGCTCCAGTTACGAGCATGGGGGTGTGACCGGCGTCTCGCATGTCCTTGAGCATATGATGTTCAAGGGCACGGAACGGCTCGCTCCCGGGGAATTTTCGCGCATCATCGCCGAAAATGGCGGCGACGAGAACGCCTTCACTGGCCGGGACTATACCGCCTATTTCCAGACCCTGGCCGCAGATCGCCTCGAGATCGCCCTCGAACTCGAGGCGGATCGGATGCGCAACCTGGCCTTGCCCGCCGAGGAGTTCGCCAAGGAGATCGAGGTGGTGAAGGAGGAGCGCCGCCTGCGCACCGATGATGATCCAGAGGCGCTGACCTTCGAGCAGTTCAACGCCACTGCCTATGCGGCTTCCCCCTATCGTCTCCCGATCATCGGCTGGCAGAGTGATCTCGAGGTCATGAACGTCGAGACCCTGCGCGATTGGTATCGAATGTGGTATGCGCCGAACAATGCAACCTTGGTCGTCGTTGGCGCCGTGGAGCCGGAGGAGGTCTTTGCGCTGGCCGCCAAGCATTTCGGCGCGCTCGAGCCGGGGCCTGCGCTCGCGCCGCGCCCGCGCGAGGAGCCTGTGCAACTCGGCGAGAAGCGACTCGTGGTCGCGGCGCCGGCGAATGAGCCTTATCTCTTGATGGGCTGGAAGACGCCGACGCTGCGCACCGCCGAGGAGGATTGGGAGCCCTATGCGTTGGAGATGCTGGCCTCGGTGCTGGATGCCGGCTCGAGTTCGCGTTTCAGCCGCGAGCTGATCCGGGGCGATCGCATCGCCGCCTCGGTGGGCGCTGGCTACAATGCCTTCACCCGCCTCCCGGGCATGTTGCTGATCGACGCCACCCCGGCCACGGGCACCTCGATCGCGACCCTGGAGCAGGCGATCCTGGCCCAGCTCGAGCGCCTGCGGGCCGAGCCGGTGAGCGAGCAGGAGCTGGCGCGTATCCGCAGCCAGTTGATCGCCGATAAGGTCTACGAGCGTGACAGCGTGTTCTATCAGGCCCTGTTGCTCGGCCAGTTCGAGACCGTCGGGCTCGGCTGGGAACTTGTTGATCAGCTCGTCGAGCGACTGTCTGCGGTGACGCCTGCGCAGATCCGGCGGGTGGCGCAACGCTATCTGACCACCGAGAATCGCACCGTCGCCCGTCTCGATCCGCAACCCTTGGAAGGCGAGAAGGCTGCGAACGCGACGACCATGACCGCAGGAGGCCGCCATGTTCAATAACTGTCATCGTCTCGGCGGATCACGCGCCGCGCTGAGCATGGTGCTCGTGTTCGGCATGCTGGTCATGCACAGCGCGTGGGCGGTGCCCGAGATCCAGACCTGGCGGACGCCGACGGGGGCCAAGGTGCTGTTCGTCTCGGCGCAAGAGCTACCGATGGTCGATGTGCGAGTGGTCTTCGATGCCGGAAGTGCTCGTGATGGCGAGCACCCCGGACTTGCGTCGCTGACCGCAGCGATGCTGACCGAAGGCGCTGGTGGCCTGGATGCCGATGCCATCGCCGAGCGCGTCGAGGCGGTGGGGGCCGAGCTGGGAGCGGGTGTGGACAGGGATACCAGCTTCGCGCGGCTGCGCTCGCTGACCGAGCCCGAGGCCTTGGAGACCGCTCTTGATACGCTGGTCAAGGTGCTCGCCGTGCCGAGCTTCGACGCGAGCGAGTTTGAGCGCGTCCAGCGGAATCGGTTGACAGGGCTGCGATTGGACAAGCAGGATCCAGGGAGCGTGGGACAGAAGGCCCTCTATCGGGCGATCTTCGGCGAGCATCCCTATGCCTCTGACCCGAGCGGGACCGCCGAGAGTGTGGCCGCCTTGAGCATCGATGACCTGCGCGCCTTCCACGAGCGCTATTACGGCGCGGCGAACGCCACCCTCGCTATCGTCGGCGCGCTTGATCGCGCCCAGGCCGAGGCCCTCGCCGCGCGTCTCACGGCCGCGCTTCCGGAGGCCGCGCCGCCGCCCCCCTTGCCGCCGGTGCCGGCACTCGAACAAGGGGTGACGCAGCGGATCGCGTTCCCGTCGAGCCAAACCCATCTCTACCTCGGCCAGCCCGGGATGCGCCGTGGCGATCCTGACTACTTCGCGCTCTACCTCGGCAATCATATCCTGGGGGGCAGTGGATTGGTCTCGCAGTTGATGGAAGAGGTGCGCGAGAAGCGCGGGCTGTCCTATAGCGTCTATAGCTATTTCGCGCCGCTGGCGCGGAAGGGGCCATTGGTGATGGGGCTGCAAACCCAGAACGCCCAAGCCGAGGCGGCCCAACAGGTGCTGCTGGAGACCCTGACGCGGTTCATCGAGCAGGGCCCCACCGATGAAGAGCTGGACGCGGCGATCAAGAACATCACCGGCGGTTTCCCGCTGCGCATCGCCGGCAACAGCGAGATCGTGCGTTATCTAGCGGTCATCGGGTTCTATGATCTGCCGCTCGATTATCTCGACGCCTTCCCGGAGCGCATCCGCGCCCTGAGCGCCGAGCAGATCCAGGATGCGTTCCGTCGCCGCGTTGATCCCGAGCGATTGGTGGTGGTGGCGGTCGGCGGGACGCCCGAGCAATCCAGCGCCGAGGATGACCCCGAGCCTGTTGCCGAGCCTGGCTCCAATGCTGATCCCGACGCTAACCCCAAGGCAGCGAGCCAAGCGGGCGCGGATACGGGTGGCTAGGGCTGAGCCTGGGCGTCTGCGCATCATCGGTGGGCGCTGGCGTGGTCGTCGGCTACCGGTCGCGGTGCAGCCGGGTCTGCGGCCGACCACCGATCGTATTCGTGAGACGCTCTTCAACTGGTTGGCGCCGAGCATCGAAGGCAGTCGTGTTCTCGACTGCTTCGCCGGTAGTGGTGCCTTGGGGCTGGAAGCGGCCTCGCGCGGTGCCGGGTCGGTGATGATGATCGAGCGCAACAGGGCTGTCGCGGACAGGCTGAAGGCCAACGCCGCCGAGCTTGGCGCTGATCAGGTGAACGTGCACTGCGCCGATGTGCTGGACTGGCTAGCGCGCGCGCCGCTGGCGCCGGTGGATTGCTGTTTCCTAGACCCCCCCTTTGGCGCCGGCCTGTTGGCGCCGGCGCTCGAAAGACTGCAGGCGCGCGGTTGGCTGGCGGTGGGCGCCCTGGTCTACATCGAGACCGACAAGGCGACGCCCTTGCCTGGCTTGCCGGCCCCCTGGCAGTGGCTGCGGGAGAAGCAGGCAGGGCAGGTGCGTTATGCATTGGCACGCGTCGAGCAGGCCTGACTTTGCTATGCTCGCCGCCCCGCAACCCTCAATGAAGAGCACAGCGCGTGCGTAGTGTCGTCTATCCGGGGTCCTTCGACCCCATCACCAATGGCCACAGTGATCTCATCGATCGCGCCTCTCGGCTGTTCGATCGCGTGGTCGTGGCGGTGGCACGCGACAGCGCCAAGCATCCGACCTTTACCACCGAGGAGCGGGTCGCGCTGGCCTGTACCGTCTGCGAGCGCATGGACAATGTCGAGGTAGTGCCCTTCTCGGGCTTGCTGGTCGACTTCGCGCGCGCGACGCAGGTGCATGTGATCATGCGCGGCCTGCGCGCGGTCTCAGACTTCGAATACGAGTTCCAGCTTGCCGGCATGAACCGGCGCATGGCACCAGAGATCGAAACCCTGTTTTTGACCCCGGCCGAGCAATATGCCTATATCTCCTCATCGCTGGTCAAGCAGATCGCGCGTCTGGGTGGCGACGTCTCGGGGTTCGTCGATGCGAGTGTCCATGCTGCATTGCGGCAACGGTTTGGATAAACTTTGCGCCATCCCAATGTCCCCGACGAACGGACGCTGGTAGTCTTCGCGGGCTTTGTCTGACCACCCATTCCAATATCGACACGCTTAGGAGTAGAACCATGGCGCTTATCATCACCGACGAATGCATCAACTGCGATGTCTGCGAGCCCGAGTGCCCGAATGGCGCCATCTCGCAAGGTGACGAGATCTACGTCATCGAGCCGGACCTGTGCACCGAGTGCGTTGGTCACTATGAGACCTCGCAGTGCGTCGAGGTCTGCCCGGTCGACTGCATCATCGTCGATCCGGACAATAAGGAGACCGAAGAAGAGTTGCGCGCCAAGTATGAGCGCATCACCGGTGAGTCGAGCTGACCCAAGCTCGATGATTCGGTCTCTCAAGGCTCCCTCCGGGGGCCTTTTTTTGCGGGTGGCGCGACGTCTGCGGCTGTTGCTGTTTGCCGGGCTGTTGATGCCCGTCTTGGGGATGGCCGAGGGACTCTCTGGGGAGGGTGCGTCGAGCGACACCCCGGCATTGCCAACCCGGGCATCGCCACATCCGCCGGCGATGGCCGTTGCCGCAGCGCACCCGGCAGCGACCGATGCGGGGCTGGCGATCATGGCTGCGGGCGGCAATGCGTTTGATGCAGCCGTTGCGGTCAGCGCGGTGCTCGCCGTGGTCGAGCCTTACAGCTCAGGCATCGGCGGCGGCGGCTTCTGGTTACTGCACCAGGCCGCCACGGGTCGGGACGTCATGATCGACGGGCGCGAGCGTTCGCCCTTGGCGGCTCATCGCGATCTCTATCTTGATGAGTCTGGTGAGCTGATTGCCGGGGCTTCGCTGAACGGGCCGCTGGCTGCTGGCATCCCCGGTGAGCCGGCGGCGCTGGTGCATATCGCTGAGCAGTACGGCAAGCTTCCGCTCGCCGAGAGCCTGGCGCCGGCGATCCGTCTCGCACGCGAAGGCTTTGCGGTCGATGAGAGCTATCGCCGCATGGCCTCATGGCGGCTGGATGTGCTGCGGGCCTCTCCCGCTGCGGCGGTACAGTTTCTTGATGGCGGTGAGGTTCCCGAACTCGGCGCCAGTATCCACCAGCCTGACCTTGCGACGGTGCTCGAGGCGCTCGCGGCTCAGGGGCATGCTGGTTTCTACCAGGGCGCGATCGCGCAGGCGCTGGTTGCGGGTACTCGCGCCGCCGGCGGTCTCTGGACCCTGGAGGACCTGTCCAGCTATCAGGTGATCGAGCGTGATCCGATCGTCGGGCGCTATCAGGGTTGGGAGATCATCAGCGCCGCGCCGCCCTCGTCTGGCGGCGTTGCGCTGGTGCAGATGCTCGGCATGCTGGAGGCGCTTGAAGCACGGCTCGGGCCGGCGGCGAGCGATGCCGATCGGGTGCATCGCCTGGTCGAGGTGATGCGACGCGCCTACCGTGATCGTGCGCGCTATCTTGGTGATCCGGATCAGGTCGAGGTGCCGGTCGAGCGTTTGACGCATCCTTTCTATGCCGCTGGTCTGGCGCGTGGGATCGATCCGGTGCGCGCGACGCCGAGCGCGGCGCGGGCGAGCGAGTCTGAAGGCTCGGATACGACGCACTTTTCGGTCTTGGACGCCGAGGGCAACCGGGTCGCGGCCACGCTCAGCATCAACTATCCGTTCGGCGCTGGATTTGTGCCGCCGGACACCGGCGTGCTGTTGAACGATGAAATGGACGATTTCTCATCCCAGCCCGGCGTGCCCAATGTCTACGGCCTGATCGGCGGGGAGGCGAATGCGATTGCGCCCGGTAAGCGCATGCTCTCGAGCATGAGTCCAACCTTCGCGACCTCCGAGGATCAGGTGGTCATACTGGGTACGCCCGGGGGCAGTCGCATCATCACCATGGTGCTGCATGGCATTCTGGCGGCGATCGCGGGTGGCGAGCCGCAGGACTGGGTGGCAAAACCACGCTTCCATCACCAGTACCTGCCCGATGAGATCCTGTTCGAGCCTGAGGCGTTCGAGCCTGATGTACAGCAGGCGTTGCGGGAGCGTGGTCATCGACTCTCACCCGCGACCCAGGCCTACGGCAACATGCAGGTGATCGCTTGGGATCGGGCATTACAGCGCGTGCGGGCGGCAAGCGATCCGCGCGGCCTCGGCAAGGCCGAGGTCCGCGAGGCGCGGCCTTAGCTAGATCGCCGGTCCAGAGCAGGTCCAGAGCAGGCCCAGACGCCAGCCCAGATCACGGGTCTAGTGCTGCTTGAAGAGGCGCTCTTTTTCGCGCTGCCAGTCGCGCTCCTTGGCATCGGCGCGCTTGTCGTGCAATTTCTTGCCCTTGGCAAGCCCGACCTCGAGCTTGGCGCGGCCGCGCTTCCAGTACAGCGCCAAGGGCACGAGCGTGTAGCCGGCGCGCTCGGTCTGGCCAATGAGGCGGCTCAGTTCGGTGCGCTTCAAGAGCAGCTTGCGGGTGCGCGTCGGGTCCGGGTCGACATGGGTCGAGGCCGATGCCAGCGCGGAGATATGACAGCCGATCAAAAAGCCCTCGCCATGGAGGATCTTGACATAGGCCTCTTTGAGCTGGACCCGCCCCGCGCGCATGCTCTTGACCTCCCAGCCCTCGAGCGCGAGGCCAGCCTCAAGGCGCTGCTCGACATGGTATTCATGCTTGGCCTTCTTGTTCAGCGCAATGGTGCTGCTTGGGGTGCTGGTTTTCTTTCCTTTTGCCATCGTCACAGTCTAAGCTACCAGCGGGCGGGACGGAAACATCTTTCTTCCGTATGCGCTTGCGTGGTGTTAGATAGGCCGTTAAGATGATCGGCTATTTTCTTCGGGAGACAGTCATGCGTCAGCCCCTGATCGCGGGTAACTGGAAGATGAATGGCAGCAAGGCCGCGACGGCCGAACTGCTGAACGGCATCAAGGCCGGCATCGGTGAGATCGCGGCCTCCGAGATCGCCGTGTGTCCGCCGTTCCCCTATCTCTACCTCGCCGAAGAGATGCTGAGCGGTACCACCATCCGCTACGGCTCGCAGGATTGCTCGCGCGAGGAAGACGGCGCTTTCACGGGACAGGTGTCGGCGACCATGCTGCGTGACTTCGGCTGCACCTATGCGATCATCGGCCATTCCGAGCGGCGCTTGTTCAACGCCGAGACCGATGCCATGATCGCGCGCAAGTACCAGATGGTCGTGGCGCATGGCCTGACGCCCATCCTCTGCGTCGGCGAGACCCTCGAGGAGCGCGAGCAAGGCAAGACCGAAGAGGTCGTGGCCCGCCATCTCGACGCGGTACTCGACGCGCCTGACGGCATCGATGCGCTGGCCAGGGGCGTGGTCGCCTATGAGCCGGTGTGGGCCATCGGGACCGGCGTCACCGCCACCCCGGAGCAGGCGCAAGAGGTGCATGCCTTCCTGCGTCAGCGGGTGGCGAAGAAGAACGCCGAGGTCGCCGCTGAGCTGCGCATCCTCTATGGTGGCAGCATGAAGCCCGGAAACGCGCAAGAGCTGATGGCGCAGGCCGATATCGATGGCGGTCTCATTGGTGGAGCGGCGCTCAAGGCGGCTGACTTCCTGGCGATTTGCAAGGCAGGCGATGCGAACGCCTAAACCGATGTGTGCTTGGTATCCGCCGAGCCGTGCGCTAGATCGAGACCTCTCATGCAGCTCATTTTGACCGTCCTACATCTCGTGCTCGCGATTGGCCTCGTCACGCTGGTGCTGCTTCAGCATGGCAAGGGCGCCGATGCCGGCGCGGCCTTCGGTAGTGGTGCCTCGTCGACGGTCTTTGGTGCCCAAGGCTCCGGCAACTTCCTGTCGCGTTCGACGGCGATCATCGCCATCCTGTTCTTCTTGACCAGTATTGCCTTAGCCTACTTTGCGGTGCGCGTCGGCGAGCCGGAAGGGCTCATGGACGGTATCGATATGACGGTTCCGACAGCGCCGCAACAAGACGGGCCGCCGATCTCCGAGCCGGCCTCGGAGTCGGGCTCGCAGCCGGTTTCGGAACAGGCGCCAGTGACTGACGATCTGCCGACGGTCTCGGGGGATGAAGCTGCCACGCCAAGCGCTGAGACTGAGAAACCGTCCGATCTGCCGCCCGCCGCGACACATGCTGAAAGCACCGAGCAGGATGGCGAAAACCAAGCTGTCTCGGGAAGCGGCGACTTGCCGCCGATTGACTAGATGATCCGGCTTCGGCGGATGGCGTAAATTGTGTAACCTTTGAGTCACAAAACCTGCGATAATAGACCAGTTGAATTTGCCGACGTGGTGGAATTGGTAGACACGCTGTCTTGAGGGGGCAGTGGCGCAAGCCGTGCCGGTTCGAGTCCGGCCGTCGGCACCAATCTTAAAGAGGGCGACACCTGCGTGCGGGGTCGCCCTTCTTTATGCGCTTTTCCTTGGTAACTCGTTGAAAAGCGTGGTTTTACCTGGGCTCTCTAGGTTGACAGCCAAGCCTGCTTGCACTAACCTCTCGAGGGTTTTCGTCGCGTAAAACGACCTGCATTTGGGAGCTACCGCCGGATGTTAGAGGACTACCTGCATATCTTGATCTTTCTGGCGGTCGCGATGTTGATCGGCTTTGCCCCGCGCGTTCTCGGGATGCTGCTCGGGCCACGTCGGCCAGACCCCGAAAAAGATGCTCCTTACGAGTGCGGCTTCGACGCCTTCGAGAGCGCGCGCATGAAGTTCGATGTGCGCTACTACCTGGTCGCTATTCTCTTCATCCTGTTCGATCTCGAGATCGCCTTCCTGTTTCCCTGGGCCGTGGTGCTCGAGGCGTTGGGAATGGCCGGACTGCTCTCCATGTCGGTATTTCTGGGCATCCTCGTCGTCGGCTTCATCTACGAGTGGCGCAAGGGCGCCCTCGACTGGGAGTGACCGGAGACTCGAGCGCTGTTGCCAAGATGTCGAACGGCTGAGTTAAGGGGGCTGAGATGGGTATAGAAGGTGTTCTCGAAGAAGGCGTAGTCACGACGACCGCCGACAAGCTGATCAACTGGGCGCGCACCGGCTCGCTTTGGCCGATGACCTTTGGTTTGGCCTGCTGCGCAGTGGAAATGATGCACGCTGGCGCCGCGCGCTATGACCTGGATCGCTTCGGCATCATCTTTCGTCCCAGCCCGCGCCAATCTGATGTGATGATCGTCGCCGGCACCTTGGTCAACAAGATGGCGCCCGCCCTGCGTAAGGTCTATGACCAGATGGCCGAGCCACGCTGGGTGATCTCGATGGGCTCCTGCGCGAATGGCGGCGGTTACTACCACTATTCCTATTCGGTGGTGCGCGGCTGCGATCGCATCGTGCCGGTCGATGTCTATGTGCCCGGTTGTCCGCCGACGGCGGAGGCCTTGCTCTACGGCATCCTGCAGCTGCAGAACAAGATCCGCCGCACCAACACCATCGCGCGGTGACCTGACGCATGACTGATTCGACCATCATGATCGGCGACGCGCGCCTCGATGAACTGGCTGCGCGTCTGAGCGCTGCCTTCACGGTGCCTGCTGCTAATGCCGATGCTCAGCCCGGTGAATCTACCCCGAGCAATCTAAGCCCGAGTGACGCCAAGCCCCGCAGCACTGCCCCCGGCAGTTCTCTGAGCGCTGATCGCGGTGAGCTGACGCTCGAGCTGTCGGCCAACGCTCTGCTCGAGACCTGCACACGGCTGCGCGATGACAAGGACTTCGGATTCGAGCAACTGATCGATCTCTGCGGTGTCGACTACGCGGCCTATGGTCTGTCGGAGTGGGCGACGACTGAGGCCTCGCACTTCGGCTTCGGCCGCGGGGTCGACCGCGACCTTGAGTTAGAAACCGAGAAATCAGATCGCTTCGCGGTCGTCTATCACCTGCTTTCGCTCGTCCACAACTGGCGGCTACGGCTGGTGGTTCGCACCGGTGGTGTCCAGCCCTTAGTGCCCTCGGTGGTCTCGATCTGGTCCGCTGCCGACTGGTTCGAACGCGAGGCCTTCGATCTGTACGGCATCCTCTTCGACGGCCATCCAGACCTGCGCCGCATCCTCACCGACTATGGCTTCGTCGGCCATCCGTTCCGCAAGGACTTCCCGCTCAGTGGGCATGTCGCGATGCGCTACGATCCCGAGCAGGCGCGCGTGGTCTACGAGCCGGTCGAGATCGAGCCGCGGGTGCTGGTGCCCAAGGTCATCCGCGATGACAGCCGCTACCTCGGTGACGACCATCCGGCCGTGACCGGTGCCAAGGACGCAGCCAATGCCTGAGATTCGTAACTACACGCTGAACTTTGGTCCGCAGCATCCGGCCGCGCATGGGGTGCTGCGCCTGGTGCTGGAGATGGATGGCGAGGTGATCGAGCGCGCCGATCCACACATCGGGCTCTTGCATCGTGCGACCGAGAAGCTCGCCGAGTCGAAGCCGTACAACCAGTCGATCGGCTACATGGATCGGCTCGACTACGTCTCGATGATGTGCAACGAGCACGGCTACGTGCGCGCGATCGAGAAGTTGCTCGGCGTCGAAGCGCCGATCCGCGCGCAATATATCCGCACCCTGTTCGACGAAATCACCCGCATCCTCAACCACCTGATGTGGCTCGGCGCGCATGCGCTTGATGTCGGCGCGATGAGCGTCTTCCTCTACTGCTTCCGCGAGCGCGAGGACCTGATGGACTGCTACGAGGCGGTCTCGGGCGCGCGCCTGCACGCGACCTACTACCGCCCGGGCGGGGTCTACCGCGATCTGCCCGAGCAGATGCCGCGCTTTGCCGAGGAAAGCTCCAAGTGGCATGGCAAGCGCACCATGCGCAGGCTCAACAAGCCCCGCAGCGGCTCCTTGCTCGACTTCATCGAGGACTTCAGCGAGCGCTTCCCAAAGCTGGTCGACGAGTACGAAACCCTGCTCACCGACAACCGCATCTGGAAGCAGCGCACGGTCGGTATTGGCGTGGTCGATGCCGATCGCGCCAAGAATCTCGGCTTCACCGGGCCGATGCTGCGCGGCTCCGGGATCGCCTGGGATCTGCGCAAGATGCAGCCCTACGCGGCCTATGATCAGGTCGATTTCGACATCCCGGTGGGGCAGAACGGCGATTGCTACGATCGCTATCTGGTCCGTATCGAGGAGATGCGCCAGTCCAATCGCATCGTCAAGCAATGCATCGACTGGCTGCGCGCCAACCCCGGCCCGGTGATGGTCGACGACCATAAGGTCGCGCCGCCGACCCGGGTCGGCATGAAGGACGACATGGAAGCGCTGATCCACCACTTTAAGCTCTTCACCGAGGGCTACTGCCCTCCGCCGGGCCAGGTCTATGCTGCGGTTGAGGCACCCAAGGGCGAGTTCGGCTGCTACATCGTCTCCGATGGCGCCAACAAGCCGTATCGGCTGAAAGTCCGGGCGCCCGGCTTCCCACATCTCGCGGCGATGGACGAGATGTCCAAGGGTCACATGCTCGCCGATGTGGTCGCCATCATCGGCACCATGGATATCGTGTTTGGGGAGATCGACCGCTGATGAGTTTTCGCAATACACCGCTCGCGGTCATTCAGGATGTCGACAAGGAGACGCTGCTTACGCCTGAGCTGCGCGCCGAGATCGACAAGCATGTCGCCAAGTATCCGCCGGAGTGGAAGCAGTCGGCGGTGATGCCAGCGCTGACGCTGGTGCAGGATCACAACGGCGGTTGGCTGAGCCGCGAGCTGATGGATCAGGTCGCCGCCTATCTGGACATGCCCGAGACGGCGGTCTACGAGGTCGCCACCTTCTATGCGATGTACGACCTCGAGCCGGTCGGTCGGCACAAGGTCTGTGTCTGTAACAGCGTCTCCTGCATGCTCGGTGGTGCCGAGGAGCTGATGCACCACATCGAAAAGACATACAACGTAGCGCCCGGCGGCACCACCGCCGATGGCAAGCTCACGTTCAAGGAGTTCGAATGCCTCGGTGCCTGCCGGCACGCCCCGGTGGTGATGGTCGATAAGGCCTACCACGAGTGCGTGACCCCGCAGGCCATCGACAAGATCATCGACGACCTCGACTGAGCGCGCGCGACCTATGGCAGAGAACCAGAACACCGTTTGCTTCCGCACCATGCACCTCGATGCGGATGTGCGCTATACGCTTGAGAGCTATCGCAGCGTCGGCGGCTATGTGCAATGGGAGCGTATCCTGCGCGAGAAGCCCGATCCAGACCAGCTGATCGACGAACTCAAGACCTCGGCCTTGCGCGGCCGTGGTGGTGCCGGCTTTCCGACCGGGCTGAAGTGGAGCTTCATGCCCCGCACCAAGCCGGGTCAAAAGTACATCGTCTGCAACTCCGATGAAGGTGAGCCAGGCACCTGCAAGGATCGCGACATCATGCGCTACAACCCGCATCAGCTGATCGAGGGAATGGCAATTGCCGGTTATTGCATCGGCGCGACGGTCGGTTACAACTACATTCGTGGCGAGTTCTACGAGCCGATTGCACGCTTTGATGGCGCGCTCGAAGAGGCCTATGCAGCCGGACTGCTGGGCAAGAATCTGCTCAGCTCGGGCATCGATTTCGATCTCTATACACATCTCGGCGCCGGCGCCTACATCTGTGGCGAGGAGACGGCGCTGCTCGAATCGCTTGAAGGCAAGAAGGGCCAGCCCCGCTTCAAGCCGCCGTTCCCGGCCCAGGCCGGGCTCTATGGCATGCCGACCACGATCAACAACACCGAGTCTCTGGCCTCGGTGCCGGTGATTCTGGAGAAGGGCGGCAAGTGGTTCCTGGAGCAGGGCAAGCCGAACAATGGCGGACCCAAGCTGTTCTCGGTGACCGGCCATGTTGAGCGGCCGTGCAACCTCGAGATCCCGCTCGGTACTCCGTTTAGGGATCTGCTCGAGATGGCCGGTGGCGTCAGTGGCGGTCGGGCGCTGAAGGCGGTGATCCCCGGTGGTTCATCAGTCCCTGTGGTCCCGGGTGATGTGATGATGCGCACCGACATGGACTATGACTCCATCGCCAAGGCCGGCTCGATGCTCGGCTCTGGTGCGGTCATTATCATTGCCGAGGGCACCTGCATGGTGAAGGTGCTGGCGAACCTCTCGCACTTCTATGCGCATGAGTCCTGCGGTCAGTGCACACCCTGCCGCGAGGGCACGGGCTGGCTCGCGCGAGTGCTCGATCGCATCCTGGCCGGTAACGGGCGTCCGCAGGACCTGGATCTGCTCGATAATGTGGCCGGGCGCATTGGTGGTCGCACCATCTGCGCACTCGGCGATGCCGCAGCGATGCCGGTGCAGAGCTTCCTCAAGCATTACCGGTCCGAGTTCGAGCATCTGGTCGAGCACGGCCGTTCACTGGTCGAGGCGGCCTGAACGTCGGGCTCCGGCTCGGCGTTCTCGCGCAATCCCTATGACGCTGCGGCGCAACCACAGCAGGTAGACCCACATCGATGTCGGACGACAAGATTATCCTCGAGATCGACGGCCGTGTCTGCACGGCGGCGCCCGGTGAGATGATCATCGCGGTGGCCGATCGCGAGGGCATCCAGATCCCGCGGTTCTGCTATCACGAGAAGCTCTCGATCGCGGCCAACTGCCGCATGTGCCTGGTTGAAGCGGAGCAGGGCGGGCGGCCGTTCCCGAAGCCGATACCGGCCTGCGCGACCCCGGTCGGCAATGGCATGAAGGTGCTCACGCGCTCGAAGAAGGCCCTCGACGCGCAGCGCGGCACCATGGAATTCCTGCTCATCAATCATCCGCTCGATTGCCCGATCTGCGATCAGGGTGGTGAGTGTGAGCTGCAAGACGTCTCCATGGGCTATGGCGAGGACGTCTCGCGCTTCAGCGAGCGCAAGCGCGTAGTCAAGGACGAGGATCTCGGCCCCTTGATCGCGACCGAGATGACCCGCTGCATCCATTGCACCCGCTGCGTGCGCTTCGGCGCCGAGATCGCCGGGCTGCGCGAGCTGGGGGCGACAGGCCGTGGCGAGGACATGCGCATCGGCACCTTCGTTGAGCATACGATGGCGCATGAACTCTCCGGCAATATCATCGATCTCTGTCCAGTCGGCGCGCTGACCTCGAAGCCTTATCGTTTTACCGCCCGCGCCTGGGAGCTGACGTCGGATGACGGCATCGCGCCGCACGACGGCGTCGGCTCCAACCTCCATCTGCACATCCGTGGTGGCAAGGTGATGCGCGTGCATCCGCGCGATAACGAGGCGGTCAACGAGTGTTGGATCTCGGACCGTGATCGTTTCAGCTACGAAGGTCTGAGCAGCCCCGAGCGCTTGGCTGCTCCGATGCTCAAGCGCAACGGACAGTGGCACGAGGTCGACTGGCAGGAGGCCCTGCATGCGGCGGTCGAGGCGTTGCAAGCGCCGGGGCCGGATCAGCTCGGCTGTCTGGTCTCGCCAGGCGCGACGCTGGAAGAGCAGTACCTGCTGCAGAAGCTGGTGCGCACGCTGGGTAGCGATCATATCGACACCCGGCTGCGACAGCAGGATTTCCGTAGCGACGCCGCCGACCCAAAATTCCCCTGGCTTGGGGTGCCGATCGCTGAACTCGAGCAGCAGCAGGGTGTGTTGCTCATCGGCTGTGATCCGCGCCAAGAGCAGCCATTGCTGGCGCATCGCCTGCGCAAGGCGGCGCTTGATAGCGCGACCATCGCGCTGCTGAATCCCTATCTGGTCGACCTCAATCACGCGAGCCTGCAGTTGGTTGCCGCGCCAGCGGCGCTGGCGTCCGAGCTGCGGGCTTTGCTCAAGGCGCTCGGCAAGCCGGTGCAAGGCGCGACCGCCGAGATCAGCGACCGGCATCGACAGATCGCTACCGCCCTGCAAGCGGCTGGTAAGGACGGACAGGGCCTGGTTCTGCTCGGGGCGCTGGCCGAGGCCGATCCCGATTACAGTCTGATCCGGGCGCTGGCTGCCGCACTGGCCGAGGCGGCAGAGTGCAAGCTTGGCTTCCTGGCGGCAGCGGCGAACAGCGTCGGCAGCCGGCTGGCAGGCAGTCTGCCGCATCGCCTACCGGGCGGCGGCGCTCCGAAACGGCCGGGTCTTGATGCCCAGGCGATGCTGACCGATCCGCGCCAGGGCTATCTGCTCTGGGGACTGGAGCCGGATCGCGACCTCGCCGATCCGAGCCTGGCGATGGTCGCGCTACGGACCGCAAAGCAGGTGGTCGCCTGCAGTCAGTTCAAGAGCGCGGCGCTGGATGAGGTCGCTGACGTGCTGTTACCGATCTCGGCCTTTGCCGAGACTGCGGGCACCTTCGTCAATGCCGAGGGGCGCTGGCAGCGGTTCCAGGGAGCGGTCGCGCCGGCGGGCGATGCGCGTCCAGGCTGGAAAGTGTTGCGGGTGCTCGGCACCATGCTCGAGTTCGACGGCTTCAGCCAGAACAACGCGCGTGAGGTCCATGACGAGGTCGCCCACGCCTGTTCGGGGCTTGCGCCGGATAACCAGTTTGGCGATGCGCGCGCGTTGATTTCCACCACCGAGCGACCAGCGCCGTCCGGCGCCGAGCTGACGCGGATCGGCAACCTGCCGATCTATGCCAGCGATGCGTTGGTCCGCCATGCGCCGGCCTTGCAGCGCACGCCCTTGGCCGAGTCGCTTGCGGTGCATCTGCATCCGCGACAGGCCGCCGACATGGGGCTGGTTGAGGGCGATCAGGTGCGACTGATCCAGGGTGGTGCTGGTGCTGGAGGTGGTGGTACAGGCGTTAGCGCGGGTTCTGGCTCTGGTCCTGATTCGGGCTCGGGCATTGGCAACGCAGCAGCGTCAGAGACTGCGACAGAGGCACGGGCACCGGTGGTGCTCAATGACCGCATCGCGCTCGGCTGCGCGAGAATCCCTTCCGCCGTCGACGGCAGCGAGGCGCTTGGACCGATCATCGGCCCGGTGCGCATCGAGAAGATCGGGGCATAGGAGAGCAAGCAGATGATGGATTTGTGGCAGTGGCTGCCGCTTCCGGTACAGAGCCTCGTCGCGATCGTCGCGATCATCGGCCCATTGCTGGCGGTGGTGGCCTGGTACACCTATGCCGAGCGCAAGGTGATCGGCTATATCCAGGTCCGGATCGGCCCGAACCGGGTTGGCTGGCGTGGGCTGTTGCAGCCGATCGCCGACGCCGTCAAGCTGATGGTCAAAGAGATCATCGTCCCGACCAAGGCCAACAAGGGCCTGTTCCTGCTCGCGCCGCTGATCTCGATCGTGCCGGCGCTCGCGGCTTGGGCGGTGGTCCCCTTCGATGCTGGCCTGGTATTGGCCGACATCAATGCCGGCCTCCTCTATGTGCTGGCGCTGACCTCGCTCGGCGTCTATGGCGTTATCATCGCCGGTTGGGCCTCGAACTCGAAATACGCGCTGCTCGGTGCGATGCGTGCGGCGGCGCAGATCGTCGCCTATGAGATCGCGATGGGCTTTGCGCTGGTTGGGGTGCTGGTCGCGGCCGGCAGCCTGAATCTGAGCGCCATCGTCGAGAGCCAGAGCGGCAGCCTGCTGACCTGGTTTTGGCTGCCGCTGCTACCGCTATTTGGGGTCTACTTCATCTCCGGCGTCGCCGAGACCAACCGCGCGCCCTTCGATGTGGCCGAGGGCGAATCCGAGATCGTTGCCGGTTTCCACGTCGAATATTCAGGCATGGCGTTCGCGATCTTCTTCCTCGCCGAATACGCGAACATGGTCTTGATCGCGATGCTGGCGACGCTGTTGTTCTTCGGCGGCTGGCTGTCGCCGTTCCAGGGTATCCCTGTGCTCGACGAGGCGACGGCCTGGGTGCCGGGGATGGTCTGGCTGATACTGAAGACCTTCTTTTTCATGTTTGTCTTCCTTTGGCTGCGCGCGACCTTTCCGCGCTATCGCTACGATCAGATCATGCGGCTGGGCTGGAAGGTGTTTATTCCGATCACAATCGTCTGGATTCTTGTGGTCGCCGTGGCCGTGCTCGCGCAGTTGCCACCCTGGTGGTCTGCCGCGTCTGCCTAACTAGGATGGCCCTAGCTTGGATCGCAAAGATGCGTGATCGCGACCCCCGCGCCAGTCGACAGCCGATAGAGTAATCATGCTTCAAGCCGCACGCACTTATCTAAACAGCCTCCTGCTCATCGAGCTGTTCCGCGGAATGGGCTTGACCGGGCGCTACCTGTTCAAGCGCAAGTTCACGGTGCAGTATCCGGAGGAGAAGGCGCCGGTCTCACCGCGTTTTCGCGGCCTGCATGCGCTGCGTCGTTATCCAAACGGCGAAGAGCGCTGCATCGCCTGTAAGCTGTGCGAGGCGGTCTGCCCAGCACTGGCGATCACCATTGAGGCCGAGCCCCGGGCTGACGGATCAAGGCGCACAACACGCTACGACATCGATCTCTTCAAGTGCATCTACTGCGGCTTTTGTGAAGAGTCATGTCCGGTCGATTCGATCGTCGAGACCGATATCTACGAATACCACTTCGAAAATCGTGGCGAGAACATTATGACCAAAGACAAACTGCTCGCGATCGGAGATAAGTACGAGGCGCAGATCGCGGCGGCGCGGAGTGCGGATGCGCCCTACCGCTGAGATCAAGACGTCGGTTGTCTGAGTCGGCAACCGAGTCGATCGAGCAGGAGAAAGATAAAGAGAGCGGTGCCGATGTGCCCCGGGCCGGGCCCGCAGGGTGCGGGTCCGTTTTATACATCGACTGTCAACGTCTGCCTGCGCGCGAGATCCGGACTCCCGTGCAGCCATGCCAGCTGGAAATCCCATGGGCTTCGAAAAATTTCTGTTCTATGTCTTCGCGGCCATAACCGTATTCGCCGCAGGGATGGTGGTGACGCGCCGCAACCCGGTTCACGCGGTGTTGTTTCTGGTGTTGGCCTTCGTTAGCAGTGCGGCCCTTTGGCTACTGCTGGAGGCGGAGTTCCTCGGCATCGTGCTGGTGTTGGTCTATGTCGGTGCGGTGATGGTGTTGTTCCTGTTCGTGGTGATGATGCTCGATGTCGACATTGCTGTGCTGGGCGGGCAATTCATCCGCTATCTGCCGGTCGGCCTGCTGATCGCGCTGGTGATGGTCGTGAATCTGTTCCTGGTCTTGGGTCCGTCCAACTTCGGGCTCGAGCTGTTTGCGAAGCCCGAGGCGCAGCCCGCCGACTACAGCAATACGGTCGAACTCGGGCTGCAGCTCTACACCACCTACCTGTATCCGTTTGAGATCGCTGCAGTGATCCTGCTGGTGGCCATCGTCGCCGCCATTCGCCTGACCCTGCGTCGTCGTCCCGAGACCAAGTATCAGGATGCGTCGAAGCAGGTGCGGGTGAAGAAAGGGCCGGATCGCATCCGCCTGGTCTCGATGCCGGCCGCGCCGCGTCTGGGTCAGAAAGTTGCAGGGCCGGCGCTGAAGGAGGAATCCGAATGATCGCCCTCTCCGATTACCTGCTGCTCGGCGGGCTGCTGTTCTCGATCTCGGTTGCCGGGGTGTTCCTGAACCGAAAGAATGTGATCATCCTGCTGATGTGCATCGAGCTGATGCTGCTGGCGGTGAACATGAACTTCGTCGCCTTCTCGCATTTCCTCGGCGATCTGAGTGGTCAGATCTTCGTGTTCTTCATCCTCACCGTCGCCGCTGCCGAAGCCGCGATCGGGCTCGCCATCCTGGTGGTCCTGTTCCGCAATCGGCGCACCATCAACGTCGACGATCTGGACATGCTCAAGGGCTGAGCCCACCGGACACCGCTCGGAGAATCCTTCCATGGAGACCGTCTATCTGACCATCGTGCTGGCGCCCCTGATCGGCGCCATCATTGCCGGCTTCTTCGGCGGCAAGATCGGCCGCGTCGGCGCGCACTCGGTGACCATCCTTGGCGTCGGCATCGCGACCCTGTTGTCGCTCTGGGTCTTGTCGCGCTTCATCTGGCACGACGAGCAGGCCTTCAACGGCACCGTCTACACCTGGATGGTCGCCGATGGCATCCGCTTCGAGATCGGCTTCCTGGTCGATCGCCTCACCGCCTTGATGATGGCGGTGGTGACCTTCGTCTCGCTGATGGTGCATATCTACACCATCGGCTACATGGCCGACGACGCCCACAACTGGCCCGAGGACTCGCGCGTCGGCACCAACAGCTATCAGCGCTTCTTCAGCTATATCTCGCTGTTCACCTTCTCGATGCTGATGTTGGTGATGTCCAACAACTTCCTGCAGCTGTTCTTCGGCTGGGAGGCGGTGGGCCTGGTCTCTTATCTGCTGATCGGCTTCTACACGGTGCGCGAGTCGGCGATCTCGGCCAACCTCAAGGCCTTCCTGGTCAACCGGGTCGGTGATTTCGGCTTTATCCTCGGTATCGCTGCGGTGGTGATGTACTTCGGCTCGCTCGACTATGCCGAGGTCTTCGCCCAGGCACCGGCGCTGGCCGATACCCAGGTCGCGGTGTTCGGCGGGGTCTCGCTGATGACGCTGATCTGCATCCTGCTGTTCATCGGCGCCATGGGTAAGTCGGCACAGATGCCGCTGCACGTCTGGCTGCCGGATTCGATGGAAGGCCCGACGCCGATCTCGGCGCTGATCCATGCCGCGACCATGGTCACCGCCGGTGTCTTCATGGTCGCGCGCATGTCGCCGCTCTATGAACTCTCGACCACGGCGCTGTCGTTCGTGCTGGTGATCGGCGCGGTCACCGCCTTCTTCATGGGGCTGGTCGGGCTGGTGCAGAACGACATCAAGCGCGTGGTCGCCTACTCGACCCTGTCCCAGCTCGGCTACATGATCGCCGCGCTCGGCGCCTCGGCCTATGCCGCCGGCATCTTCCACCTGATGACCCATGCCTTCTTCAAGGCGCTGCTGTTCCTGGCTGCGGGATCGGTGATCATCGCCATGCACCATGATCAGGACATCCGCAACATGGGTGGGCTCAGGCGCTATATGCCGATCACCTGGATCACCGCGCTGCTCGGCTCGCTGGCGCTGATCGCCTTCCCGGGCTTCTCCGGCTTCTTCTCCAAGGATGCGATCATCGAGGCGGTGGGGCACTCGCACATCGGCGGTGCCAGCTTGGCGCATCTGCTGCTGACCCTGGGTGCCTTCGTCACCGCGCTCTATAGCTTCCGGCTCTACTTCCTAGTCTTCCACGGCGAGCCGCGGATGGATGAGCACACCCGCTCGCATCTGCACGAGACGCCTTGGGTCGTGACCATCCCGCTGATCGCCCTGGCGACCCCGTCGGTGTTCATCGGCTGGTACACGGTCGAGCCCCTGCTGGTGCAGAACTGGCTCGGCGATGCGATCACCGTCAAGCCCGAGCAGGACACCTTGCATCACCTGGCCGCGCATTGGCATGGGCAGCGCGAGTTCATTCGTCACGGGATGCAGGCCGCGCCGTTCTGGCTGTCGATGGCCGGCTTGGTACTGGCGGCCTACTACTGGTCCTATGTGCTGCAGCGCAATCCGAAGATCGATGTCGAGCTGCAGCAGCGGGGTGGCTGGCTGACGCGCCTGCTCGAGGATAAGTACGGCTTCGACGACTTCAATCAGCGCGTGTTCGCGGGCGGGAGTCAGCGCATTGGCCGCTTCCTCTGGAAGAGCAGCGATCAGCGCGTGATCGATGACGCAGTGGTGAATGGCTCGGCGCGGGCGGTGGGTTGGCTCGCGGGTGTGGTCCGACAGCTGCAGACCGGCATGCTCTACCACTACGCCTTCGCGATGATCCTCGGCCTAGTGGTCCTCTTGACCCTGTTCGTGACCTTCTAAGACGCGGGAGACCCGGCGCAT
>NZ_JCAQIA010000095.1:0-817 GCF_059621085.1 Halochromatium sp. NSM3
GCGAGCTGGGTTTAGAACGTCGTGAGACAGTTCGGTCCCTATCTGCCGTGGGCGTTTGAGATTTGAGAGGAGCTGCTCCTAGTACGAGAGGACCGGAGTGGACGAACCTCTGGTGTTCGGGTTGTCACGCCAGTGGCACTGCCCGGTAGCTATGTTCGGAATCGATAACCGCTGAAAGCATCTAAGCGGGAAGCGAGCCTCGAGATAAGCTCTCACTAGCACTTAGAGTGCTCTGAAGGGTTGTTGGAGACTACAACGTTGATAGGCGGGGTGTGGAAGCGTAGTAATGCGTTGAGCTAACCCGTACTAATTGCCCGTGAGACTTAACCATACAACACCGAAGTTGTTTGAGACGTTACGCACAAGCGAGCGACTCTGCTAAGCGGCAAGAAGAGTGGCGATTACTTAGAATCAGTTTTTTATGTTGTGACAGTTTATGTCTGGCGGCCATAGCGGTGTGGCACCACCTGAATCCATCCCGAACTCAGAAGTGAAACACACCAGCGCCGATGGTAGTGTGGGGTTTCCCCATGTGAGAGTAGGACACCGCCAGACTTCAAATAGAATAACCCCGACGCTAACGCGCCGGGGTTTTTTTATGCGTATTCCAGGCCTCTATTACGTCAGGGCCGATGCTGACCACAGCCACCCCACTGAATCATTGGAGTGATGCAACAAGTTACCCCCTCACCTGATGCAATAGCATCCGACTACTTATAACAGATGTTTATATATCATCGCCAACTAGACTGAACCAAATTGTACTTATGCTGCTATATTTAAAATACATAATATGGGGAGAGCAGAAGTATGAAAC
>NZ_JCAQIA010000078.1:0-3238 GCF_059621085.1 Halochromatium sp. NSM3
CGGGCCGCGTCCTGCGCGCTGGCTTCGTCTGGCTGAAGAAGCTTGCTAATCAGGTAAGTTCATGGCTACGCTTGAGCAGTTGCCAACGCCGGGACAGGGAAAGGGACAGGAGCAAGCGCAGGGCACGCGCATCCTGATGAAGGGCGCACCCGATCGCCTGCTCGATCGCTGTACGCATCAGCGCGGCGCCGACGGTCAACCTGAACCGCTCGAGCGCGCTTTCTGGGAAGGCGAAGTCGAGCGCCTCAGCGCCAAGGGTCTGCGCGTGTTGGCCGCCGCTGCGCGTGCGAGCGACGCCGACAAGACCGATCTGCAGCTCGCCGACCTCGACGCCGAGCTGATCTTCCTCGGCCTGGTCGGCATCATCGACCCGCCGCGTCCGGAGGCCATCGAGGCCATCGCCACCTGTCACTCGGCCGGCATCGGCGTCAAGATGATCACCGGCGATCATCTCGGCACCGCCAGCGCTATCGGCCGCGAGATGGGCATCGGCGAACACCGCAGCGCCATCTCCGGGGCGCAATATGATCACCTCGGTGACGTTGGCGCTGGCGCTGGCGTTCGAGCCCGCCGAGCCCGGCGTCATGCGCCGCCCGCCGCGCCGCCCGGATGCCCCCATCCTTGGCGCTTATGCACTGTGGCGCATCCTGCTGGTGTCACTGATCATCGGCGTCGCCACCATCCTCATCTTTCTGCACGAGATGGACAGCGGACAAGGGCTGGCGGTGGCCCAGACCATGGCGGTGAATACCCTGGTGGTGGGGCAGATCTTCTACCTGCTCAACAGCCGCTTCCTGCTCGAGTCCGGACTACGGTTGCGTTTCTGGCTGACCAATCCGGCGGTCTGGATCGCGATCGCGGTCATGCTGTTGCTGCAGGCATTGTTCGTCTATGCCCCCTTCATGCACCTCTGGTTCCACACCGCCGCGCCGCAACCGCAAGAGTGGCTACTGCCGCTGGGCATCGGTATAGCGGTGTTGTTGATCGTGGAGTTGGACAAAGCCGTGGCGCGTGTCGTCTCGGCGCGCGCCCAGCGGCGCCGGAGTGCGGGCTGAGCAACCCGCCCTCAGCGCGCCGGAATCGGCGTCAGCAGGCCGGTTCGACGGTTATATTCCATTCCTAGTGATTCGCAATCGAGAAATGTCCCATGTTGCATCCAGTACAACGCATGACCCGGTCCCTTTACCTGCTGATTTTGCTGGCGGCGCTTTGGCTGCCATTGCATGCCCAGGCCGCTCCAGACTTTTTGGTCGACGCTGATTGGCTGGCCGACCAGATCGATGATGAAGACGTCATCGTGCTCGAGGTGCGTTATCACCCGCATCGCTATTTCACCGTCGGGCACATCCCCGGCGCCGTGCAGGTGCAGCGCTTCAAGGACTTGGGCGACAACCAGGCCAGTCCGATCATGCGCTTCCCATCGCGCGAGGTGTTCCAAGAGACGCTGCGGGGCTGGGGGGTCAATGACGACTCGACGCTGGTGCTCTACGACGACTCCAGTACCGCGTTGGTCTCGCGGCTCTACTACCTGCTCGATCTCTATGGTTTCAACATGGATCAGGTCAAGATCCTGAACGGCGGCACCCTTGAGTGGACGGTCTTCAACGCGCTGAGCAAGGAGCCGGCCGAGCCACGCGAGCCAGGCACGGTGACGCTCAAGGAGGCCAACCCGGACCTCTTCGTCGAGTGGACCGATGTGTATGATGATGTTGTGTCACGGCGAGACCCAGACGTGGTACTGCTCGATGCCCGTCCCAACGACATGTATACCGGCGAGGTCATTCGCCACTCCATCATGGGAGGGCATATTCCCGGTGCGGTGAATATCGTCAGCCTCGATGGGACCGATGGCTCGACCGGTAAATGGCGTAATGATCAGACGCTCACCACCTTGTACGCCCAACTGCCAAAGGACAAGCGCATCTACGTTTACTGCCACGACGGTTTCCGCATGGGCCTCGCCTATCTGCAGCTCAAGCATCTGGGATACGACGATGTGCGTCTCTACAACGGCGGCTGGTCACACTGGGGTAATGAGCTGACGCTGCCAGTGGTGGAAGGGCCGGAACCACTCAGCGGCGATTTCGCACTCTAATCCGGAGGCCTCACGATGGCTGTGATCCAGATGAGTGAGATCCCGTCTCGCCTCCGTTTGTCCGGAGGCTGGACGCCGATGAGTTCGCTGCTGACCGGGCTCTTCTTGTTCGTGGTTGGTGATGGGTTCGCGGCAGAATCGACGCCAGAGACCTCGACCGCCGACCCGTCGCCAGCTGTGACCACCGTCGCGCGCACGGTCCCGGTAGCCGAGGATATTTATGCACTGGTCGGAGAGACCGGTCCTCGGACTCGGGAAAACTACGCACTCAACGCCAACCTCGGCTTCATCGTCACGAACGACGGTGTCGTCTTGGTCGACAGCGGTGCGGTCTATGCCTTCGGACCACTGAGCGGTGCTCTGGCTACCGGCATCCGGCGTGCTCTTCGCCGGTGATCTGGTCTATCTCGACCGCATCCTGGGCGTCTGGCCGCACAGCGCCATGCCAGACTGGCGTGAGAGCTTTCAGACCATGGAGGCGCTGGCACTGCGGGTGATCGTGCCGGGCCACGGCGAGCCGGCCGACCTGGCCAAGGCCAAGGCCGACACCGGCGATTATCTCGACTGTCTGGTCACCCGAGTCGAGACCGCGCTGGCCGATTGGCAGCCGATCGACGAAGCCGTCACGGCGCTCGCCGACGCCCCGGCCTTCGAGCATCTGCAGCACTTTGACAGCTGGCACAAGCGCAATGTCAATGAAACCTACCTGCAGCTTGAGTCGCAATAACCACGAAATGGGTAAGTGACCATGGAAGAGGTCAAGCAGATGTTAGATAGTGGCGAGGACTTCGTGCTGATTGATGCCCATCCACGCTGGGAGTTCGAGATGGCCTATGTCGACGGTGCCAAGCATTTCGGCTTCCAGTCCAACCACGTTGGCACCTGGGAAGAGGATGTCACCGATGGCTCGCCGACCCAAGACGACTATCGCGCCGTGCTTGGCGAGGACCTGGACAAGAAGATCGTCATCTACTGCGGCTTCACCAAGTGCGGTCGCTCGCATAATGCCGCGCTCTGGGCCAAGGAGCTGGGCTACACCAACGTCTATCGCGCGCCGGGCGGCATCACCGCTTGGAAGGATCTTGGCTACTGCTCCGAATTTCATACGCAAAGGTGTTCATTCGGTCATTCGCTCTCCGTTGA